>CAMOGO010000060.1 GCA_946614075.1 uncultured Lachnospiraceae bacterium
TCGTTCACGATGGGATTGCCGTTGTTCAGGCTGATCTCGACAATCGCCTGATCCTGTCCCGCGTACTCGAAGCTGAGGTCGTACTGCGCATCGTTCTTCACATAGTGCGGATCGCAGGAAAGCTCCTTGGCATAGTATTTGCCAAAGGGCAGGTCTGCGGTAAACTGAATGTGACCGTACTCGTCCGCAAAGGCGATCTCAATGAGACCGTCAGCAGGAAGGATACAACCGTCCTCGGCGACGATGTCCTCTCTGGCGTAGAGGCCGAAGGAGACTCCCGTGATCTCGCCGCTCAGACCGATGCCGAAGGAGTTGCTGGTCTCCAGTTCCTTTTCTGCGGTAATACTGACTTTCTGACGATCATTGACAAAGCCTGCCTCCGTGGAAGTGAGGGATACCTCCTGCCCAGCGTAGTCGAGCTTGACCTCCTGCGGCTGGGTGTTGAGAACGCAGCCTGTGGGAGCCTTGATCTCGACCACCTTGTAGCGGCCAAGGTAAAGCTCCTTGGAGGTAGCCGTGCCGTCCTCGCCGGTCGTGATCTCATCAACAACAGTTCCGGCTTCAGCACGCAGGGTTCCGTCGCCCGTGTAGATGTCCTCGGCTGCGATGACCTGATAGGTAGCGCCAGCCAGACCGCGCAGCTCATAGACAGGAGTATATACACAGTTGATCAGAATGGAGGTCTTGCCATCCTTGTCGGCGGGGACTCTGTCGCCCGTAACATTTACAGTCGCAAACACCTCGCCGGACTTGCTTACTCGGATGGTTCCTTTCTGCGCCTGGTCGTACACGGTGATCGTAATGACATTGCGGCCATCCTGATCTTCGTTGCTGGCTTTGGTCACAGTAAACGGAACGGGAGTGCTGTCGAGAACATAGCCATAGGGGGCCTGGACTTCAACCAGCGTGTAGTCTCCAACATCCAGAACCTGCGGGGTGAGCAAGGTGCCGTCTGCGCTCACATAGAAGGTGTCGATGGTGGTCGGCTGCGGGTAGGTGTAGCTCATCTGCACGAGCTGACCATTGGCATCATAGATCTGGAATCCCGCGCCGGACAGGGAGATCGTCTGGCCGGTTTCTTTGTCTGCCTTGACGACCTTGATGAACGCCGTATAGTTGGCGTTGTTGATCAGGTACTTATAGTTCTCTCCGTCCTTTGCCACGAAGACAGTGAAGTCCGGCATGAACTCCGTCTCAGGGAAGCCCTTGGTCTGATGTACGGTATAGACGCCATAGGGCAGGAGCTTTGAGATGGCAAAGCCGTCCTGATCACAGACCAGGACGTCACGCTCGGAGTCCTTCGCACCCTCGAAGCTGCCAGCGGAGGCGAGGTAAATCTGGAATTCAGCGCCTTCCTCGGGCGTCTCAATCTGGGTGCTTCCATCATCGTGATGTTTAATAATGGAGATCTGTCCTTTGATCACCTGGTCCGTAGGATTCACATCGGGCGCAGTATTGAGTTCAACAGTATAGGTTCTGGGAGAAGCGCCGACCGGATAGGCCGTGCTGTCAAGCAAATAGCCCTCGGGCGGGGTGATCTCTTTGAGCGTCCAGTTGTCGCCGCAGATGTGATAAGCAGAAGTGGCGTGACCGTTTTCGTCGGTTACAAGCGTTTCCACCAGATTACCGTTCTCATACAGGCCATAGCTGGCGCCTGCAAGAGAAGCATCTCCCTGGGCGCTGCCGCTTTCCGCATCCGTCTTATTGATGGAGACCTGGAACTTCTTCAACGTGTTGGTGAACACGACATTGGTTTCCTCGTTCCAGAAGATCTTCAACGTCTGAGCAGAAGGGATTACATATCGCTCCGGTACATCTACCTCTTCCAGTGTGTATCCGTCCGGTCCGGAGATCGGGATGTCCGGAAACGATGCCACACCAGTGTCATCCGAGGTGGCGAGCAGATCAACATCCCTACCCGAAGCGCTTTTACCGTGGAGGCGAAAGGTGATGCCTGCGTTCAGGCCGTCCTCCGCGTTTTTCACGACAACAAGGTTGCCCTTCTTGAGCTTGTTGTTGAAGCTGACCTTCGCGGTTTCTCCTGCCACGACGGTGATGCTCTGCTCCTGCTGCGGCTCGTAGTAGTCAGCGACCTGCTCGGTCACCGTATAGGTGCCGGGGACAAGGCCCTTGACTTCCAGGGAACCGTCATCGCCGGTCTTAACCGTCTGATTGATGCCGTTGCCGCTGATGGTCATGTTGATCCCGGCGACTACACCATCTTCGCTGGCTTTCACGATCTTGATATTGCCGCCGGGGGTCTTGACGCGAAAGCTGGCTACGATATCCTCCGGCTTTGCTACGCCGACGATCACGTCCTGAAGGTTGGGATCGCCATAGGTCACGAGCTGAGCGGAGGCGCTGATGCCGCTGGACTTGGTCAGCGTAATGGTGACCTCGCCATCGACATAGTCCGAAGCGGTCACAACCAGTTTGTTGCCGTTCTTGGCAACCTGAACACCGCTGTCAGAGGAACTGATACGACAGTCAGCAAGGACGCTGTTGCTGTCGGTCAGAGTCAGGGTGTACTTGCCATCGGCATAGCTCATTGCCTTCGTGCTGCCGTCGGCAAAGCTGGGCATCGTGTGGTAGGTGGTCATGTAGGCTACGATGTTGTTATAGACCTGCCGTACCTCCGGATGGTAATTGCCCTTACAGATGGAGTTCAGGATGACGTCGGTGCTGCGCTCAAAGGTGACGGGATCACGAGCACCACAGACGAACTCCCAGATCAGGAGCTGGGTGGCTACAGCCTGCGAACCGTCCGAACCTCCGATACGGGCGCTGTTTCCAGCGCGGCCAAAAGCGAGAACCGTCTTGATGGCGTTCTTAACATCGGGACTCAGTCGGTCCCAGCTCTCCGAAACGCCGAGGTGCAGTTCATCGCCGAGGACGAGGTGATGGCCCGGCTCAATGCAGTATGCCTCTTCATCGTTGATCCAGATGCGGACGCGATGCTCTGTGCCGGAGCTCGAACCGGCAGTATAACCGCCGAGCGTAAACGAGTCGTGATACATGATCTCCGTTCCGTCGCTCTCATAACTGAAGTCAAAGTAGGGAACGCCCTTCTCCGCAGTGTAGGCGAATGCAGTCCCCGGCATCAGCCCAACGATCATCAGGCAGCAGAGCAGACCCGTGAGAAAGCGCTTGAAAGTAGTTTTTTTCATAATCTTCAAATCTGTCCTTTCTGTTTTAGATTTGTGAAAACAAGGGAACCTGCGCCATCGCAGACCCCCTTGCATTCTTCTGTTTGATTACATGGTCTGACCAAAGTCAGGCAGTTCATCATGCGGCCCGCCAAGCTCCTCGAACTGCGACGCCGCCTGCGAGTTTTCGAGCTGCTGCTGGTAGGCGTTCAGTACCTTGCTGTACAGATCATTTCTGGCGTCGGCGGTCACCGGATGGAAGATTTCGCTATACTGCGTCTGGCCGTCCTTCTTGTAGCTGTTCTGCGGCATCTGAACGAAGAGCCCCTTCTGCCCTTCGATGACTCGGATGCCATGAACAGCGAAGGGGCCGATATTGGCGCTGGCGATAGCCTTCACACGACTGTTTTCGTAGTCTACGACGCGGTCGATTCGCACCTTGACCTCATAGCCGGTATGGGTCGGCGCATCCGGCGCGGGCGTTTTTGCTTTCTGAGTATTGACTTTTGCCACGGTTACATTCCTCCTTCCTGAAATCCGAAGAGGGCGTAGCCTATGGTGGACTGTACCTCTTCTTGTCTGATATCCTCCGGTTCTTCAAACAGGGTCATATATGTCGTCACCTCCTCGTCAGTTAGGGATCGAAAGGTTTCGCCTGCGTCGCCGCAGACAAAAAACGGGCCTGTCAGGATATCGTCATAGAAGTGACGGTTTCCTTCCAGACCCAGGAGCTTGGCTTCTTCATTCCCGACAATGATGGTTCCATCGCCGGGATAGATCGGCTCGATTAAGCCGCCGACCGCTTTTTGGAGCATCTTCAGGTCATCCTGCACTTCGGAAACATAGGGTTCTTTATGCGGCTCGACATACACGATGCGAAGCAGGTTTTCCGGCTTATGCGTCAGCGACTCGTCAAAGTCGATCTTCTTAAAGCCAAAGCTGTCACAGAAAAAGGCCCCGGTTTCCGCTGACGGAATCTTCATTCCAACCTTGTCATGTGCCTCGAACTCTGCTCCTTCTGTCCGTAGAGATTCGATAGCCAGATTGTATTCGATCAGGTCGGTGTATTTTGCGGTGAAGCGCGTGCCGCTGGGATAGCTGCCAGAGATCTCGCCAACCAGGAAAGGAACTGAGTCCGGATCAATCACCACCACATCGGATACCGACATGGAATGACCGCGATGGAGCGGATGCCCTTCGCGGTTGAAGCGGACATACATTTCTTCCAGACCCATAGGATCAAGTTCTCCGCTGAACACTTCCTGATAGATGTTCGGATCGACCTTACGGGAGCCCGTGAACTTCTCCAAGCCCTCCATGCTGAGGAACTTGGCCCTTCCTTTATCTCGTTCAAAGTCGATCTGATAAATCTTCACTCTCATCTCACATTCCTCCCATCGTCATGTCTTCTGCTTCAGGCTCTGGCTCTGCTTCCGTCATGTTCATTGCCTGAACCTGTTTGTCATAGCAGTTCAGGTAGGCTTGGTAGTCGCCGGGATAAGGATTGCAGCGCAGGCAGTAGCGATAGCAATCTGTTTCGGCAACGAAGCCGTAATTTGTATTCCCGAAGTTTCCTCGGAAGGCTCCCTCGCTGTGGTCATAGCAGTATCGTTTCATGGAATTCAAATCCTTCAGAACGCTCTTTCTGAATTCATCCACTACGGCACCAAGTTCTTCCTTGAACCCAGGGCTGTTCCACTCCTCCAAACCACGCGGCCACCAGGTGTGCCAGAACTCCTCACCCCGACCAAAGTCCATGCGGACATAGCCGATGTTACCGTTCTTCAGATCGGTTTCATGGTCTGCCGCATAGAAGAAGGCCACTTCTTCTTTCGTTGCGGGGCGGAGCGGATACTTCTGCGGATTCTCAGGCACAGGTAACGCGTACCTCTCGCAGAAGTCCTCCATCGTCACATCTTCACCGAGGAAGTTCAGAGCGTACTCTCTGTTTTCAATGAGACTTCTGTATTTCTGCCCAGAGGGAAATGTGATCGGTGTCGGGAGAAGAATAGAGCCTGCGTGATTGAAGCTGGCATACTGCTCCACGGTTGCAGGCTCACCGGGATCGTTGTCACTGCCGCGCAGATCATAGCAGTGCCAGCCTTCCGGCACGGTAAACCTGTCGATCCTTGCATTTGAGAACATGGCAGGATTTCCGTAGACTTCGATGAGCTCGAAATCGTCTTTCATTGCGCTGTCACTCATGTGATGCCTCCCATCTCCAAAGGCGCAGCCGCTTCTTCCTCCACGGCATGGATGGCTTCCAACTTGGCTTTTGCCCACTCTGGCAAAAACTTATCGGAGAGGACGCCAGCGATCTCCGCTCTGCGGTAGAAGCCTTTTTCTCCGTCATTGAGATGCTGCCCGAACACCTTCGTGCCGAGTGAGTCCAGCCGGCAGCCATTGCCTCCCTCGGCGTAGAAGAGTTGGTTTTCCGGTGTCTTGTACTCATCCTTGAGGACATCGGGGCGGATGACGACCACCTTTCCTCGGTAGTCCTCATCTTTGGTGCAGTGTTTTCCTTCAAACAGGCCGAGTGCCTGCCATGCTCTCCGCACCTGATTCAGAAAGATATCCGTCAGGCCGGGATGAGATTCAACGGTAAAATGCCAGCGAACATCATCATTGGGGATGGGGAATCTCTTTGCCCACTCTTTGTTCGCGGCAGAGATCCGGCCATCTTCCGCTTTCTGCTGTACAGTGTTGGCGAGGACCCAGTTCACGCGGTTAAATCCGTAGCGCTCGATGATGGTTTTCGCACAGTCATCAAGGCGGTTGTCGTTGTAGTTTTCACCGATAGCACGCTCAATCGCCCTGGCGCAGTCGCAGCTTTCCTTGAGGCTCTCACGCCAGAGATCCTGTTCCTCATTTCGGATGGCTTCCCGGAGAGAATAGCGGTAAACCGGCTCATGATCTGCCATAGAAAGCACCGGTCGGCCGATTGACCAGCTTTGCGCCGAGATGCGCAAAAGCCGCCTTCTGCTGCTCCTCCGTCAGACCGTTGAGAAGCTCAAACAGCGTGATGGAGCCGTCATTATCTTTGTCTTCCTTGAGAGCCTTCGCTCTTTCCGCGCTGCACTCATCGCAGATCCTCTCGCGCTTCACAATCACCGACTGACCGTCGGGGGCTTCCGTGAAGGAGAGAACGTCATTGTAGGCAAAACCGACCCGCTGGCGGATCTCAAAGGGGATGGTGATTCTGCCTTTCTTACCGAGTACCTTGAGCATTTTCATTTTCATGACCTCACTTTCTGTTATTGATCGTAGGGGCAGCAGGCACAGTCCTGATCGCAGGGCTGGCTGTAACTGCCGGGGAAGATCGCGTTCTCCGCTTCTCCCGCATAGATGTTGATATGGAGGCTTTCATTGTCGATATAGGACTCCACTACGGTATCGTCATCGATCCCGAGAGGCTTCGTGAGCTTCTCGGGAAGATCCAGTTTGATATGAATTTCCATCTTGCCTTCCTTTCTATCTGATTTTGCACGAGGAGATGATGCTTTCCTTGAGAATCCTCTCATAGTCATAGTCTTCATCCTCGAAGGGGTTGAACAGCGTGAGCTGCTGGGGCTGCGCTCTCTGTCTCTCATAGAAGTCGTAGTTGGCGATCAGAAGCTCGGGGAATTCCTTTCCTGCTTCGTATCGCTGTGCCATCGAGTGTGGACGAGTGAAGTCAAATAAACTGAAGCCTTCATATAGCTCACGGATCTCGGGGCAATCGTTGTATGAGAGCAGGAATCTGCCCTTGATCTCTCCAAGCGTCTTTCTCAGCCGCTCGTGGTCATCCCAGCCGAAGTCCACCTCGTACATATCCTCTGTAGCGAAATAGGGAGGATCGAGATAAAAGAAAGCATCC
>CAMOGO010000061.1 GCA_946614075.1 uncultured Lachnospiraceae bacterium
AGAAGGGCGGAAACGGGATCCTTCACCGAAGCGTCGAGGGGACGATGGCACGGCTAAAGGAGCTTGGCGTCCTGGACTGATGATTTGAGTTGATGTCCTGGGCGGATGATTTGGGCTGATGCCCTGGGCGGATGATTTGGGCTGATGCCCTGGACTGATGATTTGGGCAGATGTCCTGGACGGATGATTTGGGCAGATGTCCTGGACTGATCGACAGACATAAACGAGGCTTTAAGACAGAGGGGAGAGTAGTATGGAATCAACGTTACGGCGCACCTGGGCGGAAATCAACCTGGATGCTCTTGCCTATAACTATCAGACGATACGGGAGAAAATCGGGAGCGGGGTCAAGTTCCTCGGCGTGGTGAAGGCCGATGCCTACGGGCATGGCAGCACACATGTCGGAAAGCTCCTGCAGGAGCTGGGGGCGGACTATCTCGCGGTCAGCAGCATCGATGAGGCGATGGAGCTCAGGGTAAACGGCATCACCATGCCGATCCTGATCCTCGGCCACACGCCGAAGGAGCAGGTGGCGCGCCTGATCGAGTACGATATCACCCAGGCCGTGACCTGCAAGGCTAAGGCCGATGAATACAGCGAAGAGGCGGTCCGCGGCGGCGGCACGCTGAAGGTCCATATCAAGGTGGACACCGGCATGTCCCGTCTGGGATACCTGTGTGACAATAACAATTTCGGCACAGGCGTGAACGGCATTTCCGCGGCCTGCATGATGCCGGGCCTGTACGCAGAGGGCATTTTCACCCATTTTGCCGTCGCAGACGAGCATGGCGAGGAAAACGACCAGTACACGGCACACCAGTTTGAGCTTTTCACGAAGGTGATCACGGCTGTCGAGGAGAGGATCGGCCGGAAGTTTGAGATCCGCCACTGCGCGAATACCGGCGCGACGGTCCGCTTCCCCCACACCTATCTGGACATGGTGCGTCCCGGCCTCCTGCTCTACGGCTACGGCGAGTTTGCAAAGGAATGGGGCCTGCGCCCGGTTATGGCGCTGAAAACCACCGTCAGCACGATCAAGATTTACCCCGCAGGGACAAAGATCAGCTACGGCGGAATCTATGTCACGGACAAAACCACCCGGGTCGGCGTCCTGCCCTTTGGCTACGCCGATGGTTTCTTAAGGAGCCTTTCCAATAAATGCAGCCTGTACACACCGGAAGGTTTCGCACCCCAGCTTGGCAAGATCTGCATGGATATGTGCATGATCGATATCACCGGAAAGCAGGGCGTCGGCGTCGGCTCCGAGATCGAGATCTTTGGAGAGAAAAACTCCCTCGACGAGCTCGCCGAGATCGCAGGGACCATCCCCTACGAGCTGACCTGCGCCGTGAGCAAGCGCGTCCCCCGCGTATTTTACCGGAACGGCGAAATCGTGGATAAAGAGCTGCTGCTGAGGATGTAAAATGGAAAACATACCGTCGGGCCCCGGACAGGGACCCGACGCTTAAATTCAGGGAGCAGAAGCTTTTCATTATCAGGAGTAAAAACCGAGGAACGTCATGGGAAAAACTTCAATCGATTACTACAACAAAAACGCAAAGGCTTTCCTGGCTGACACGGCCGATGCCGACATGCATACGCTCCAGGATCGTTTCCTGACCTATATCCCGGCAGGCGGCCGTATCCTGGACTTAGGCTGCGGGTCCGGACGCGACAGCAAAGCCTTCCTGGACGCCGGCTACGAGGTAACCGCCGTGGACGGGTCAGAGGAAATGTGCCGCGCAACGGAGGAGCTGACCGGACTGCCGGTCATCTGCAGCACCTTCGAAGACTACCAGCCCACGAAAGGGTATTACGATGGGATCTGGGCCAGCGCCTCTTTGCTGCACCTGAGGAAAGCCGAGCTTCCGGGCATTTTTGCAAAGCTGGCTGCCAGCCTGAAAAAAGGCGGCTGCTTTTACGCATCCTTCAAATACGGAAACTTTGAAGGCGAACGAAACGGACGTTTTTATATCGATCTGGACGAAAAGCAGCTGGATACTATTCTGGCAGAGGTGCCGGGGCTGGAGATTTCTTTCCTCGGACTTACAGACGACGTACGCCCAGGACGGAAAGACGAAAAATGGCTGAATGTATGCCTGAAGTACAATCCGGCATAGACAGGTATCGCTGGACAGCGGCAGACGTAAACATAGACAGGCTGTCCCCGAAAGCAGCGTCCGGGTTTTCAGAATCGAGAGGAGTACCTGTTCAAAAAGACTCATTTATGGTAAAATACCCATGTAGCACGGTTGTGTTGCGTGGGTACTTTTTTTATCAGGCGTCATGCGGTGTCAGAAGACAGCGAAGACGCACCGCTTTTAAAGAAAAGGAGAACGATTATGAAGTTTTACAAGTGTGCCGGTTGTGGAAAGATTGCTGTTTTATTCCGTGAGTCCGCATGTCCGACGAAGTGCTGCGGCGAGCCGATGGTCGAGGTAGAGCCTGGTACCGTGGATGCTGCCCGTGAGAAGCATATTCCGGAGGTCGCTGTGGATGGTGCGAGCGTCGAGGTGAAGGTTGGCGCTGTCACGCACCCGATGATGGATGCTCATTATATCGAGTGGATCATCCTTGAGACGAGCCAGGGCTTCCAGAAGAAGGACCTGAAGCCGGGCATGGAGCCGAAGGCTGTCTTCGCACTTGCCGAGGGCGAAGCTCCGGTAGCTGCCTACGAATCCTGCAATCTCCACGGAATCTGGAAGGCAGAGATCTAAATTCAACCACCTCCTGTCGGGCAAAGCGACAGGAGGTTATTTTTTAACAACGGGGACGGTTCTCGGTGTCACAAAGCCCGGGCAGCTGATATGTCAAGAAACAAAGAAAGCCAGTGTCATATCCTTTTGCGATTTGTGAGGAGTTTTGGTACTGCATTGCGAAGATAATTTACGATAGGGCAAAAATCTCCACTGTTTGAGCGCCAGGTGACGGGAAGGCTTCAGCCGACCCAGTCACCAAGCGAGTTGAGATTTTTGCCCTTGTTTATCGTAAATTATCAAGCAATAAGCGCAGTACCAAACGACGAAACTCAAGCAAAAGGATAGACACTGGCTGCTTTGTTCTGACATATCAGCGTCGGGGCTTTGTGACAGCGAGAACCGTCCCCGATGTCACCCGATGTCACCCACCGATGTTACCTGGCGAGGCGGGTGAGGAGGCGTTTCAGGAGTTCGTAGATGCGGACGTAGGAGTCGATTTCCATGTACTCGGCCGGGGAGTGGGGGTTCGCGGCCACCGGCGCGACCGACACAATATCCAGCCACGGCATCAGCGACTTGAAAACACCGATCTCCATGCCGCCATGCATCGCCTGAATCCGCATTGGCTTCCCGGTCATTTCCTCGTAGATCTCCTGAGTCATGGCGCGGAGGGCGGAGTGAGGATCGTACTTCCAGCCGGAGAAGCGGCTGCCTTCCACGATCTCAAAACTGAAGATTGCGCACAGGTCCTGGATCTCGTGGCCGATGAGGTCGCGGAGTGAGTCCTCGGCGGCGCGGATGCACAGGGAGATGGTGATTTCCTCGTCGGTCACGCGGAGGACGCCGATGTTGGAGGAGGCGGCGACGAGGCCGGGGAAATCCATGCTCATGCTGCGGACGCCGTTTGGCATCAGGAAGAGCAGATCAATCAGGTCGTGTGTCGCCCAGGCGGTGAGCATCCGGGCAGGTGCATCGCTGTCATAGGGACTGCAGGACAGGCGGAAGCCGGCGTCGCTTCCGGAGAGCTCGGAGGTGATGGCTGTGCCGAGAGCGGAAGCCAATTCCGCGGCTTTTGCCAGATTTTCAGGGGTGTCCAGGGCGATGATGCAGGTGGCGTCGGTCGGGATGGAGTTCATCTTGACGCCGCCGGAGATCGAGACGATGTGGAAGGAGACTTCCTTGCCGATATCGTGCAGGATGCGGGCCATCAGCTTGATGGCGTTTCCGCGCTCCTTGTCGATCGCCAGGGCTGAGTGACCGCCTGAAAGGCCACAGATGGTCAGCTCCAAGGGATGGCCGGCGAAGAGCTCCCATTCGCTTTTGCGCTTCAGGTCCATGATCCAGGCGCCGGCGCAGGAGACGGTGGTGACATCGTCCGTTTCGTAGCCGGAATCCATGGCGATCAGATTTTTCCCGGTCAGAGGGGAGGCGTCCAGCTCGAGAGCACCGAGCAGGCCGACCTCCTCTTTTGTCGTGAAGAGGCATTCCAGTGCCGGGTGGACGTAGTCGTCCTCCATGAGAAGGGTCATCATGTGGGCGACGGCGGTGCCGTCGTCCGCGCCGAGTGTGGTGCCGTCGGCCTTTAAGATGCCGTCCTTTTCGATGAGCTTTAAGGGCTGGGTGAGAAAGTCAAAGTCGAGCCCGGGCTCGGCGACGCAGACCATGTCGGTGTGGCCCTGCAGGATGACGGCCGGCCTGTCCTCGTAGCCGGGCGTGGCGGCTTTTTTGATGATCAGGTTGTCGGAGGCGTCGCGAAATGTCTCGCAGCCGAGATTTTTGCCGAATTCCTCGAGATAGTCGATCAGGGCAGCCTCGTGAAAGGAGCCGTGCGGGATCGAGCAGATTTTGCGGAAATTGGTGAGACAAAGAGGTTCATTTTGCGGGAAATCAGGAAACATGGCTAGTCCTTTCTATGGCGTGCTGCAGCCGCACGAAGTGCGAAGCGAGGTGTTTGCTTTATTTCGTGGTGGCGCAAGGCGAAGCCTCGCAGGGGTTTTACGATACCGAATAAAGTAACTGTACAGAAAAAACCGGGAAAAGTAAAGAAATGCTTTTGATTCCGCACTTTGCATTTCGGACTATTCGTGGTACGATAGGCGGGCAAAGGAGGAAAAGTCTATGTTAGCACCGATTATTCATAGTCTTCTGGAGACGGATCTTTACAAATTCAGCATGGGACAGGCGATTTATCACCAGTTCCCGACCTACTTTACCACCTGGACCTTCAAGTGCCGGAATGAGGACGTGCACTTTACCGAGGAGATGGTCGAGGAGATCCGGGAGCAGATCCGTCATTACTGCACGCTGACCTTCAAAGAGGACGAGCTGGAGTATCTACGCAGCATCGTCTGGTTCAAGGACAGCTACGTTGATTTTCTGCGGCTGTGGCATCCGCGCTATGAGGATTTTACGATCGGGACGGACGCGGAGTGCGGCCTTACCATCGAGACGAAGGGCACCTGGCTGAACACCTCTATGTACGAGATTCCGACCCTTGCGATCGTGAATGAGGTTTATTTCCGGATGCGCTATGACTACGATGAGCTGCTGGAAAGCTTCCGTCAAAGGCTCTCCGATAAAATCTGGGCTCTGGAGTCCGGGCAGTATAAGCTGAGCGGCTTCAGTGAGTTCGGCCTTCGCCGCAGGCTTTCCGCCGAGGCGCAGGAGCTTGCCGTGAAAAAGCTGAAGGAGGCAAAGCTTGAAGGAAGCGGTTCCCGCTTTGTCGGAACCTCCAATGTCTACCTGGCCAGAAAGTATCAGCTCACCCCGGTCGGCACCATGGCGCATGAGTGGATCATGTGCGTCGGGCAGGGAAATCATAAGCATAACCCGGCCTATTCCAACTGGTTCGCCCTGGAGGCCTGGGTGAAAGAGTACGGCGTCCTGAACGGAACCGCGCTCACTGATGCGATCACGACGGAATGCTTCCTGCGTGATTTCAAGCTGACCTATGCGACGCTTTTCACCGGTGTCCGCCACGACAGCGGCGATCCGTTTGCCTGGGGCGACCGGATGATCGAGCATTACAAAAAGCTCCGCATCGACCCGACGACCAAGACCTTGCTTTTCAGCGACAGCCTCAATTTCGAGCGGGCGGACCGCATCCGCGCGTATTTCGAAGGACGGGCGAAGGTCGCGTTTGGCATTGGCACCTATATCGCGAACGATACCGACGTACCGGCTCTTAATATTGTCATGAAGACGACTGCCTGCAACGGGCAGGATGTAGCCAAGATCTCCGACACTCCGGGCAAGGGAATGTGCAAAAACCCGGAATACATCGATTATCTGCAAAGAAGCATCGACTGGAGAATGGCTCACGAAAGAATATAAAAAGCCGGATAAAAAACAAGGGAATTTTTAAGCCGGATTTACAATGTCGTTCTTACCGATAGGATTAGGATAGATTTCTATTACATTTCAACGTTACAATACAAAAGGAGAGTTGGAAGGATCCGACTTGGAAGGGGATAGACAAGTAGTATGGATATCAGGCACTGGACGATCGATTCAAGAAACGTCAAGGATCCAGCGGACGTTTTTGTAGCTGTCCGTGGATATCACGATGATGGGCATCGCTTTATACCGGATGCCGTAGCGCGAGGCGCCAGAACGATCGTAGCCGAAAGACGCCAGGACCTGCCGGAGGACGTGGAGCAGATCATCGTTCCGGATACGGTCCGGTATCTCAGAGAGCGCCTGAAGGCAGAGGTCTATCCTGAGATCCAGGATGTGACGCTCATAGGGATCACCGGGACCAATGGAAAGACGACGATCTGTTACCTGATCTATCAGCTTTTGAACATGCTTGACATCCCCTGCGCATACATCGGTACGATCGGCTTTTTCTGCCGCGGCGAAAAGCGTCCCATCCCGAATACGACACCGGACACTCTGCTGCTCTACCAGCTCGTGCACGAGGCCAAAAGCCAGGGCTGCCAGACGATAGTGCTTGAGGTGTCGAGCCATTCTCTTGAGGAAGGCAGACTGTACGGCCTGAAGCTTTCGGTGGCCGGATTTTCCAACCTGACCAGGGATCATCTGGATTTTCACAAGACGATGGAGAGGTACCTGGAGGCGAAAAGAAAGATCCTTCAGTATCTGAAGCCGGATGGAACGATGATCGTCAACCGGGATGATGAGAAAGCGGATGCTTTTCTGGACCCACGCATGGTCCAGATCGGAACGATAAAGGAGCGCTTCCTTCCGGATTATCCGGTGAGCGCATGGCTAAACAAGGAAAAGAGCCTTTTTGACG
>CAMOGO010000062.1 GCA_946614075.1 uncultured Lachnospiraceae bacterium
ACGAAGGTCTGGTCGATCGTTTCCTTCCTGTACCGGACCGAGTATCTGAAGGATCTGCCGGATTACTATCATAATTGCCCGGTCGGCGATGTTCCGCTTCTTTTGGTCATGGGCTCCCACGGCACTTTGCATTATATTGACCGGCCGACTGCCAGCTACCGGCACAAATCGGCAGGCTCCTGGAGCAGCCGGCTTTCGGAAGGGGACAGGGCTGCAAAGCTCCGCAAGCATTTTGATACGATGAAGACTCTCTACCGGGAGTTTGACGAGCATACAAAGGGAAAGTACCATGAGGAGACCGAGTGGGCGATCCGGAAGATGGACTTTGAGTATCTGATCGGTACAGATCAGTACCGGGCGCTGTTTGCCAAGGAGTATCGTCCGTATTTAAAGGAGCTTTCCTTTGTGCAGCAGGCAGGAGCCGTGATTGGCGCGATCTCGCCAAAGCTCCTTCATGCTCTTTGGAGAAAGTGAGGTTTTCTTGGAAGAAAAAGCTTCAATCAAGGGCCGGGTTCTGACCGGACTATTCTGGAAGCTGATGGAAAACGGCGGCGTGCAGGTCGTACAGTTTGTCATTTCCATCGTGCTGGCCAGGATCCTGGATCCGGAAGAGTATGGGCTCATCGGCCTGATCATGATCTTTATCACCTTTGGAAATGTGTTTATCCAGCAGGGCTTCGGAACGGCTCTTGTCCAGAAAAAGGATGCGGATGACATCGATTTTTCCTCGGTTTTCTGGGTGAATCTCGGGGTGTCTGTCCTGCTGTATATTGTCCTGTTTTTCGCGGCCCCGTTTGTCGCGGCCTTCTATGACAGACCGCAGCTGGAGCCGGTGCTGAGGGTGTTTGCCTTTGTACTGATCATCGGGTCCTTCAACGCCGTCCAGAACGCACTCCTGACCCGCCGGATGGATTTCCGGCATCTGTTTATATCCAGCCTGACGGCAGTGCTTGCGTCGGGAGCTGTCGGGATCGTGATGGCCAAGACGGGCTTTGGCGTATGGGCTCTCGTGGGGCAGCAGCTGTCCTACCAGATTTTCTACAGTATTATTATCGTGCTGACCGTGCACTGGGTCCCCAGACGCATCGTGGATCGCGGCAGGGTAGGCGGGCTTTTTTCCTTTGGCTGGAAAATGCTGGCCTCGGCCCTGATCGACAATATCTACACGAGCTTCTACGGCCTGGTCATCGGTAAGATTTATAACCCGGATATGCTGGCGTATTACAATCAAGGCAATGTCTTTCCGCAGACCATCATCGGGAATGTCAACAGTGCCATCCAGCAGGTGATGCTGCCGGCTCTTTCGGAGAATCAGGACGATAAAGAGCGCATGAAGGCGATGACGAGACGGTCGATCGTGACGAGCTCCTTCATCATCTTTCCGATGATGGCAGGCCTGATGGCCGTCGCAGAGCCGATGGTGCGCCTGATCCTCACGGACAAATGGCTGCCGTGTGTACCGTTTTTACGCCTTTTGTGCCTGTCCTTTGCCCTCTGGCCGATCCATACGGCGAATCTGCAGGCGATCAGTGCTTCCGGACACAGTGAGATTTACCTGAAGCTCGAGATCATCAAGTTTTTCAATGGACTGGCCTTTATGCTTCTGGGTATGCCTTTCGGCATCTATGTGATGGTAGGGCTGAAGGTGGTTTCCTCCTTCATCGCGATGCTGGTCAATATCTGGCCGAATCGCCGGATCCTGAATTACAGCGCTTCGGAGCAGCTGAAAGATGTTCTGCCATCAGCGCTTTTGTCCGTGGTGATGGGCGTTTTGGTCTACCTGATTTCCCTGACGCATCTTCCGCTGATCCTGATGCTAGTCGTTCAGATCCTGGCCGGCGTGGCGATTTACACTGCGCTTGCCGCGGTGTTTAAGCTGGAGTGCTTCCGGTACCTGGTTGAGGTACTCCTCGGGATCCTGAAGAAAAAACGTATCGGGTAAAGCGAATGCATACGCGTTCAGCTCCTTACAGGCTTATCGATGAGCAAGCTCCTCGCTGCCTGTAAGGAGCTTCACTTTGCTTTCGTTGATAATGACAACATTTTGACAATTTCTTGTTCACTTTTCATGGAAATTGTGCTATACTACACGAACGGAATGCCGACAGCCCGTAAAGGGCAAGGCAAAATGCGGATTACATGTGTGGGGCGTGGCCCTGCATCACGAGTTACATGAGGTGAGACTGTGATTAAGAAAGAAATGATCGCGATGCTTTTGGCCGGGGGACAGGGCAGCCGCTTAGGTGTGCTGACAGCCAGGGAGGCGAAGCCGGCCGTCGCGTTCGGTGGGAAATACCGCATTATTGATTTCCCTTTGTCCAACTGCATCAACTCCGGCATCGACACGGTCGGCGTACTGACCCAGTATCAGCCGCTGGAGCTGAATTCCCATATCGGGATTGGTATCCCGTGGGATCTTGACCGGAATGTCGGCGGCGTGACTGTCCTGCCGCCCTACGAAAAGAGTACGAACAGTGAGTGGTATACCGGAACGGCCAATGCCATTTACCAGAACCTGACATACATGGAGTACTATCATCCGGACTATGTGCTGATCCTTTCCGGGGATCATATCCTGAAGATGGACTATGATGTCATGCTGGATTACCATAAGGCCATGGGAGCGGACGTTACCATTGCGGCGATGCCGGTTCCGATGGAGGAGGCGAAGCGCTTTGGCATCCTGATTGCGGACGAGAATCGCCGGATCACGGATTTCCAGGAAAAGCCGGCGGAGCCCCGCAGCAATCTGGCATCCATGGGCATTTATATTTTCAAGTATGAGGTCCTGAAGGAGGCTCTCATCGCCCTGAAGGATGTGCAGGGATGCGATTTCGGAAAGCATGTCATTCCGTACTGCCACGAGCAGGGGCGGAAGCTTTACGCCTATGAGTACAATGGCTACTGGAAGGATGTCGGGACCTTGAGCTCCTACTGGCAGGCCAATATGGAGCTGATCGACCTGGTGCCGGTTTTTAACCTCTATGAGGACTACTGGAAGATCTATACCAAGAGCGACAGCCTGCCGCCGCAGTTTATCGGGGCGGAGGCTTCGATCGAGAGAAGCATCATCGGAGAGGGAACGACCATCTACGGTGATGTCAGTGCCTCGGTGATCGGAACGGGTGTTACGATCGGGAAAAAGGCCGTCGTGCGGAATTCCATCATTATGAAGGATGCCGTGATCGGCGACGGCTGCATCGTGGACAAGGCGATCATTGCCGAGGGAACCGTCGTTGGCAAAAACGTCTGTCTGGGAGTCGGCGACTATGCCGAGAGCCTGCTGGATCCGAAGGTTTATCAGAGCGATCTGGTCACCATCGGCGCTGACAGCGTGATCCCGGATGGTGTTTCGATAGGACGGAATACCGCTATCGCAGGCGTCACCGGGCCGGAGGATTATCCGGACGGGAAGCTTATAAGCGGCGGATTTGTGATCAAGACAGGAGCTTAAGCGTATGAGAGCAGTAGGTATCATATTAGCGGGCGGCAACAACAAGCATATGCGTGAGCTCTCCAACAAAAGAGCAATCGCGGCGATGCCGGTGGCGGGAAGCTACCGCAGCATCGATTTTGCCCTCAGCAACATGAGCAATTCCAATATCAAGAAGGTTGCCGTCTTTACTCAGTACAATTCCCGTTCGCTGAATGCACACTTAAGTTCATCGAAATGGTGGGATTTCGGCCGCAAGCAGGGAGGCCTTTATGTCTTTACCCCGACGATCACGCCGGAGAATAAGGACTGGTACCGCGGAACCGCGGACGCCCTGTATCAGAACCTGGATTTCTTAAAGGACTGCCACGAGCCCTATGTGGTGATCTCCTCGGGAGACTGTGTCTACAAGATGGATTACAACCAGGTCCTGGAGTATCATATTTCTAAAAAGGCAGATATTACGGTTGTGTGCAAGGACATGCCGGAGGGCACGGACCTGACCCGTTTTGGCGTGGTCAAGACCGATGGTGACGACCGGATCATCGATTTCGAGGAGAAGCCTATGATTTCGACGTCCCGGACGGTATCCCTTGGCATCTACGTGATCCGCAGGCGCCAGCTGATCGAGATCCTGGAGCAGTGCGGTGGGGAGGAGCGCTTCGATTTTGTGCGCGATGTCCTGATCCGTTACCGTAATTATAAAAATATCTGTGCTTACCGGACGGATACATACTGGAGCAATGTCAACAGTGTCAGGTCGTACTACGAGACCAACATGGATTTCCTGAAGGAGGACGTGAGAAACTTTTTCTTCCACGAATACCCGGATATCTATTCAAAGGTTGACGATAACCCGCCGGCGAAGTATAATCAAGGCTCGCATGTTGCCAACAGCCTGATTTCAAGTGGATGCATCATCAACGGGAATGTGGAGAATTCCATCCTGTTCAAGAAGGTATTCATCGGAAGCAACTGTACCATCCGCAATTCGATCATCCTGAACGATGTCTACATCGGGGATAACAGTGTGATTGAAAACTGCATCGTAGAAAGCCGGGGCACCATTCAGGCAGGGAGTGTATATAAGGGGGCTCCCGACGATGTTAAAATCGTTGTGGAGGAGCAGACCAGGTATTAACGTTTGGTCAACGATATATTATTTCAATTTTAGGGGGATTTTGTTATGCAAATCACAGACGTACGCGTCCGTAAGGTCACGAAGGATGGAAAGATGAAGGCTATCGTTTCCATTACTCTGGATGATGAGTTTGTCGTACATGACATCAAGGTCATCGAGGGAGAGAAGGGAATGTTCATCGCAATGCCCAGCCGGAAGGCAGGGGACGGGGAGTACCGTGACATTGCTCATCCGATCAATTCCGAGACGCGTCAGAGAGTTCAGGATGTGATCCTGGACGCTTATGAAAAGGCTGCAGCAGAGACTGCGGAGGAAGAAGAATAGCACAACAAAAAAGGAAAGGAAAATGCCCCGGGACTTATCGTCCCGGGGCTTCTCCGTTATCCTTTGATTGCACATTTTGACAGCCTGTGCTATACTCGCTATACGTATATCTATGCCCGGCAGATGGGCAGGCGGAGGATGAGCAGTTATGCTGAATCAACAGAAAATACGGTGCATGACAAAGGCAGCTGCCTTTGAGGACCGGGAAGACAGGGGCTATTTCAAGATGAACCGGTATTTCCGTGTCGACTACATTATATTCGGAATGATCAAAAGCGCGGTCGCCGTTACCGTCGGTGCGGCGCTGGTCGTGCTTGTCTGGGGCCTGATCCACGCAGAGGAGCTCCTGACGGGGACGGCGCTGGAGGATTTCTTCGATATCGGAAGGACGATCGGCACGTACTATGCCATTGCCCTGATCGTGTCGGTTGTCATCGCGTTTATCGTTTATCTCGTGCGCTACCAGAGAATGCGCAAAAGCATGAAGCAATACCTTGGCCTTCTGAAGACCATTCAGAAGATGAATGAACAGGAGGAGAAATCAACATGGAAGGTATCCTGAAAATAAGAGAGTCGCTGAAAGCGTTTTACGCAAAGTTTTCCATCGTCATTGACCCGGTGGTCCGCTTTTTCGGCGTGTTTATCACTCTGATCCTGATGAATGACAGGCTGGGGTATCTCACACAGCTTGACAATATGGCACTGATGATCCTGATTTCCGCTTTCTGCGCGATCGTTCCGCGGGGAATCCGCATCATCGTTCTGGCCGCGTGCCTTCTGGGGAACATGTACATGGTATCCTACGAGGCTCTTGGCATGGCGGCTCTGCTCCTGGTCCTGATGTATGTCCTGTACTACATTTTCCAGCCGGGAGATGGAGATATCCTGTATCTGGTGCCGGTCCTGTTTGCCTTGAAGGTTCCTTACATCGCGCCGATTGTCGTAGGACTTTCCTGCGGGATCATGTCGGCCGTTCCGGTTGCCTTCGGCACCATTTTGTACTATTTCCTGAAATGGGTGGTCGAGAATGCTTCACTGCTTTCTTCCTCCTCGGTTCTTACGATTTTCCAGAAGCTGGGCCAGCTTTCGACCGGCATTCTGCAGAACCAGGAAATGTATGTATTTGTGATTGCCTTTGTGGTAGCTACCTGCGTGGTTTACCTGATCCGCCGGACCTCCTGGAAATACAGCTGGATCCTGGCCGTGGTCGCGGGCTCTTTGGTGGATATCCTGATCCTTTCGATGGGCATCTATTCGTTCAACCTGAAGCTGTCACTCGTATCCATGCTGGCAGGTGTTCTGATTGGCCTTCTGGTGGGCCTGGTCCTGGCGTTCTTTGTATTCCTGGTGGATTACAGCCGGACGGTCACGACGCAGTTTGAGGATGATGAGTATTATTACTATGTCAAGGCGGTACCGAAGTACTCCCTGTCTTCCGAGGAGTTTGAGGTGAAGCAGATTGCCGGCAGCGCAGGCGCAAAGAAGCGCCGCAGCGCCGGAGGAGACACCGGTGTCGTGAGACGGTCCGGAGGCAGGACCGAGGAGGAAAGCCCTCGCAGAAGCTCCGCCCGTACCGATGAGGATACGAGGCGCCGCCGCCCGGATGCGGACAATGCGAGACGCCGCAGCCCGGAGGAAGATACTGCGAGACGCCGCCGTCCGGATGATGAGGCGGGAAGACGCCGCCGCCCGGATGAGAGTGAGGCAAAGCGCCAGAGCCGTAAGGCGCGGAGCGAGGCGGAGACGGAGAGAAGCCGTGTAGCCGGTGATGAGGCTGAGCGGGAAAATGTAAAGGGAGGACTGCTGCGCCGGCGCCGTCAGGCGATGGAGGAGCAGGCG
>CAMOGO010000063.1 GCA_946614075.1 uncultured Lachnospiraceae bacterium
ATGCTCAGCCTGCGGGTTCTGCGAATGCCTCGGCAAAAGAGGCTTCCGATTCTTTGAAAGCGGAGGCGGGGAAGGACAGACCTTCCGAGAGTACGGAGCCTGTACTGTATGGCGTGTATGTGTGTGGTGCCGTGCAGTTTCCGGGCGTCTACATGCTCCCGTCCGGCTCCCGGGTGATCGATGCCTATGAGGCAGCAGGGGGGCTGAGGGACGATGCGTGCACGACCTGGTTTAACCAGGCAGACTGGGTGTACGACGGACAGATGCTCTATGTACCCACTGCGGAAGAGGCAGAGGGGCTTCTGGAAAACGGCGAGGGGACATCAGGCGATGGCCGCCTGACAGCTGGGGCCGGCTCGTATATGACTCAGCCGGGACAGTCTCCGGGCACCGGTCAGCAGTCCGGCGCAGGGCAAGGAACTGCCTCGGATCAGGCATCTGCCTATGATGCAGAGGGCCGCCTGAATCTGAACCTGGCCTCGAAGGAAGATCTGATGACGCTTCCCGGGATCGGGGAGGTCAAGGCGGACGCGATACTTGCCTGGCGCGAGGAGCATGGTGGTTTTTCTGCCATCGAGGAGATCATGCAGATCTCCGGGATCAAGGGTGGCAGCTTTGAAAAGATCCGTGACCGGATCACAGTAGATTAAATAAGCGAATGCCGGAGCTCCGAAAGGACTCTGAAAAGAAACAGTGGTTGCCTACTTATGTAAGGAGGAAGACATGCCGAAAATTTTGGTGGTAGATGATGAAAAGCTGATTGTCAAGGGATTGCGCTTCAGCCTCGAGCAGGATGGCAATGAGGTCGACTGTGCCTACGATGGCGCAGAGGCTGTCAAGATGGCTCATGAGACCGAATACGATGTGGTCCTTCTGGATGTGATGCTTCCGGTCTATGATGGATACGAGGTCTGCCAGCAGATCCGTGAGTTTTCCGATATGCCGATCATCATGCTGACAGCAAAGGGCAGCGATATGGACAAGATCCTGGGCCTGGATTACGGTGCGGATGATTATATCACGAAGCCGTTTAACATCCTTGAGGTCAAGGCGAGGATCAAGGCGCTGATCCGTCGGAATACCAAGCCGAAAAAGAATGAGGTCAAGGCCGATCCTTCGGAGCTGCGTTCCGGTGAGCTTCTGATCCGGAAAGACAGCCGCCGCGTCTTTGTCGCCGGTGTGGAGATCAATCTGACGGCGAAGGAGTTTGATCTTCTGGAGCTTCTGATTTCCAATCCGGGAACGGTCTACAGCCGGGAAAAGCTCCTGAACCTTGTCTGGGGCTACGAGTATCCGGGCGACGTGCGTACCGTGGACGTCCACGTCAGACGCCTCCGTGAGAAAATCGAGTCGAATCCGAGCGATCCGAAGTATGTCTATACGAAGTGGGGCGTCGGATATTATTTTAAAGGTTAAGGTGTAAAGTAACGAGTTTGCAGACTAAGGATATACCCAAAAAGAAACGGAACTGGCGAAGCCTGAAGGTTCTCACCTTCCTGATCCTGGCCACGCTTGCTATCGTGCCGACTCTGATTGTCGGACAGATCATGCAGAAGCAGGTCGTGAACGACCAGATATCCTCTCGTATGCGGCAGGTACAGGGCCAGCTTCTCGTCCTGGCAACGGATCTTGGAAAGTCTGCGTACATGCAGGGGCAGAATGATGCCATTGCGGATGCAGAGATGACGCAGGTTTCCAACCTGTATGACGGACGGATCCTCGTCATCAACCGGGATTACCTGGTGAAAAAGGATACGTATGCGCTGGACGAGGGGAAGGTCAATATTTCCGAGGAGGTCATCATGGCCTTCCGCGGGACTACCTCCACGCATTACGACGAGGGAAATAATTATTTTGAGATCTGCATGCCGGTCTACGACGAAAGCGGTAATGAGGTGATCGGAGCCTTGCTTGCGGAGGTTTCCACGCAGACTTTGGCGACACTGAGTACCCGTCTGGCGCAGCGGCTACGGTCGATCGAGACGATTGTCATTGCGATTGCGGTGCCGGCGGCGGTGCTTCTGGCATTGCTTCTGACCTATCCGCTGACCAGGATCCACACCGAGATGGACAAATCGGCGGCGGGCAACCTGGACAGCACGCTGAAGGTCTATGATTTCCGCGAGACAGAGGCCATTTCCAATTCCTACAACAATATGGTCGCCAGACTGCAGCGGATCGACGAGTCCAGACAGCAGTTTGTCTCGAATGTGTCCCATGAGCTGAAGACGCCGATCACCTCCATGAAGGTTCTGGCGGATTCGCTTCTGGAGCAGGAGAATGTGCCGGTCGAGCTGTACCGTGAGTTTATGAGCGATATCCGCGAGGAGATCGAGCGTGAGGGCACGATCATCGAGGACCTGCTGACGCTGGTCCGCATGGACAAGCCGGATCAGGAGCTGACGATCAAGGCGGTGAATTTGAATCTGTTCCTGGAGAACCTTCTTCACCGGCTGAAGCCGCTTGCACAGACCAAGAATCTGGATGTCGTGCTGGAGAGCTTCCGTCCGGTCACCGGCGAGGTGGATGAGGTCAAGTTCTCGCTTGCGATTTCCAATATCATTGAGAATGCCATCAAGTACAATGTGCCGAATGGCTGGATCCGGGTGACGCTGAACGCGGACTACAAATATTTCTATATCAAGATAGCCGATTCGGGTATCGGTATCCCGCAGGAGGCGCAGGACCATGTCTTTGAGCGCTTCTACCGGGCGGACAAATCCCGCTCGAGGGAGAGCGGAGGTACCGGACTGGGACTGGCCATCACGCAGGACATTGTGTTTATGCATCACGGCGCGATCAAGCTCCACAGTGAGGAGGGAGAGGGGACGACCTTTATCGTCCGCGTACCGTTGATTTATATTCCGTAGGAGGCAAGTGGGCCTCTTTGGCGGAAGGAGTGAAGATATACGGACTGGAAGATGAATAAAAAGCGCCTGGGTCCAGGATTGACCGGGCTGTTTCTGCAGGTGATGCTTCTGGCAATGCTTTTGCTGGCGGCAGTTGGCTTTACTGCGTGCGGTCTGCGTTCCGGGTCGGAAGAGGTGGATACGGAGACGGAGTCCTCCACGACATCCTTCAGGATCTATGTGCTGAATAAAAACGGAACGAAGCTGAGCTACTGGAATTACACGCCGGAGCAGGAGGATCCGCTGCTTTTGATCAAGGAACTCCTGCATCAGCTGAAGGCGGTCCCGGAGGATATTGACCAGGTTTCGGCGATCCCGGAAGCGATCAATACGGATACGGTCGGGATCCGGCAGGACGGGCTGATCGTTTCCCTAAGCTTCGATAATAATTACCTGGAGATCGCCCGGTCACAGGAGGTACTGGCAAGAGCTGCCATCGTAAAAACCCTGACGCAGATCAGCGACATCGATGCCGTCATTTTCTATGTGGGGGAGGAGATGCTAAGCGACAGCTTTGGGAATCCGATCGGTGCAATGCGCGGCCCGGATTTCATCGAGCAGATTTCGGAGGATCCGGAGCGTGAGATGCAGACGGTGACTCTGTATTTTGCCAATGCAGAGGGAACCGGTCTGGTCCGTGAGACGAGGGAGGTTACCACCAGTGCCGTGGTTTCCCTGGAGCGTGCGGTCCTCATGGAGCTTGTGGCAGGTCCTCATTCCGAGGGGGCCAGACAGACGCTGGTGCCGGATGTCGAGATTTCGAGTGTTTTGACGAAGGACCAGATTGCCTATGTCAATTTCGACGGGACCTTCCTGTCGAGCTCGATGGATCTGAATCCTCAGCTGGTCATCTACTCGATCGTCAACTCCCTGACGGAGCTGTCGACGGTCAACAAGGTCCAGATCAGTGTGGATGGTGTCACCTCGATCGTATACATGAATGCGGTCTCCCTGGAAAATCCTCTGGAGAGGAACCTGGATCTGCGTGTGACAGAGACCCCGGCGGAAACCACGGCACAGGCTACCGAGGGACAGGAGGGCACGATGGGGGCTGACGCAGAGACGAACTCACCTGAGACAGCGCCTGCCGATGCCCAGATCCCGATCGAGATCGAGACGGCGGAGTCGTCGTCCGGTGCACCTTCCGGTGAGAGCACGGCGCCGTCTGAGACGGTTGCGGAGGTTCCGGAAGGAGAGGCAGTGCCTGAGGCAGAGCCTGCGGAGGAGCCTGCCGCGGAAGGAGACGCGGCACCTGCGGCTGAGCCGGCACCTTAAGTCATAGCGGTGAGCAGTGGCTGGCGAATGATAGATAGGGAGTAAGGAATTTGCGGCGACCATTAATCTGGGCGTTCGGGGCGAGCATTTTGGGAGAGATTCTGGTCCGGGCATTCGGGATAATGGGTCTTGTGGCAGCAGGAGCTGTCGCGCTGACTGCCATCTTGGTGGTCAGGCTGGAGCGTTTGCAGCGCCGGAAAAGCAGGACAAATGGCGGAAGTGATGGATACGCGATGGGCGTCATCCTGGCTTCCGCCTTTTTGATTTGCGGGGCAGGGCGTTACCTGGCCTGTCAGATGCCGACGAGGCTGGAGACTCTGATCGAGGAAGCGGAGACAGGAAAGCTTTCGGTCTGCTGTGAGGGATTCGTGGTTTCCTGGAGCGAGACCGAGTACGGCTATGCCGCCGAGTGCCTGATCGATGCCCGAACGCGCATCCTCTGGTACGGAGAGGGAGCTGCCATGTCGGTGGGCGACCGTGTGAGGATCGAAGGCGAGGTGAGCTTTTTCACGGAGGCGACCAACCCGGGGCAGTCGGATATGAGGGCTTACTACCGGGCAAGGGGCATCGCGGCGAGGGGGCGGATCCGCTCCTGGAAGCTGGTACAGAAAGCGCAGTTTCCTCTGACTGCCTTTCTGGAGGCGATGAGGCAGCGGCTTTCGGAGAGGCTCTATGTGCTTTGCGAAGGTGCCGGTGTGCGGCTGGAGGATGCGAGGATCCTGCAGGCGGTGCTTCTGGGACTTCGCTCAGAGGTCAGCGAGGAGGACCGCGATCTGTTTGCCCTGTGCGGGATTTCGCATATCTTAAGCATCAGCGGGATGCATATCAGCCTCCTGGGGCGGAGTATCTACCGTTTCTTAAGAAAAAGAATGACGATCCCGGTGATGACAGCCGGGGTATTGGCCGGCGCATTTATCCTGGCCTATGGACGCACGGTATCCACCGGGCCGGCCTCCGTCCGGGCACTGGTCATGTTTCTTAGCTTCCTGCAAAGCCAGGAAAAGGGAGAGTACTACGACTCCGCGTCGGCAGCGGCTCTTTCCGGGATCGGGATCCTCCTGGAAACACCGGCGCTGCTTTTTGAGATGGGGTTTCAGCTGACCTTTCTCACCGCCGGAGCGATCGGGCTTATCTGGCCAACGTTAAGGCTCTGGGTCTGCGGCCAGTACGACCCGGCGCACCGGACACCATTCAGGGAGGCTCTTGCTTTTAGTCTCCTGATGCAGTATACTACGCTGCCGACCCTTCTGTGGTTTCGCTATGTGTATCCGACGTACGGCTTTCTCGTCAACCTTCTCGCCGTCTGGGCGGTGGGAGGCCTGATCGCGTCCGGGTTTGTGGGCATCGGATTGTCCGTTTTCGCCATGGCAGCTGGGGAGGCAATCGTTTTGCCGGCCGGATGGATTCTCTTGTGGTACCGCATTCTGGGAGAGGTGGTGAGGGAGCTGCCGGCCTGCCGCCTCATCACCGGACAGCCTCTCGCGTGGCGTATGATACTGGGGCTTGGCATCTGGGGCGCCGGACTGGCCTGGATTATCCGGGGAAAAGGCAGATCCCGCCAGGGACGGGCCGGGGACGAGGAGGTCCCCTGGCAAAAAGGCATGGTGAGACTCTGCCTCATGGCCCTCATGTTTGCGGCGACGATCGGCTTCTGGCATCGCAGTGCGCCGCGCCAGCTGGAGATCTGTGTGCTTGATGTGGGGCAGGGGGACGGAATCCTGATCCGCACGCCTGCAGATGGGACCTTCCTGATCGACGGAGGTTCCTCCGATGTAAAGGATGTGGGGGAGAAGCGGATAGAGCCCTGCCTTTTGTACTACGGGGTCGGCCGGATCGATGCCTGCCTTTTGTCGCATCTGGACAGCGATCATACGAGCGGTGCCTCGTGGCTGGTGGAGAGCGGCTTCCCCATTGACCGGGTTCTGATATCTTCAGCCTGTACGGCGGCAGAAAAAAGAGAGGAGCTCCTACGGATCTGCATGGCTGCGGGGATCCCGGTGGGGGAGATCTCTGCCGGAGATACCTTTGACGGCAGACAGGTCCACCTTGCCTGTCTTTGGCCGGATGCCGGAAGCGTGCTGCTGGATGAGAACGATGCCTCCGAGGTCCTTCTGCTTCGCTGCGGGGACTTTCGGATGCTGTTTACCGGGGATCTGGGAGGCGAGTCGGAAAAGCAGATATTAGAAAGCGCCAGCTTGCCTGGCCCCGTGCAGGTCCTGAAGGTTGCCCATCACGGATCCCGTGGGTCTACGAGTGAGGAGTGGCTAAAGTCCCTTTCGCCGGAGGCTGCCGTGATCTCCTGCAGCGCGCGGAATACATATGGGCATCCGCATCCGGAGACGCTTGACCTGCTTTCCGGGCACGGCTGTGAGACCTGGGTCACCGCCGCAGAAGGTGCTATTTGTATCTGTACGAACGGAGCGAAGTGGGATATAATGAGCTTCAAATCAGAAAAGCAGGAGGTGTGGTACAAATGAGAGAGGTTAACGGGAGCGGTCAGATCCCCGTCATG
>CAMOGO010000064.1 GCA_946614075.1 uncultured Lachnospiraceae bacterium
GAGCCCCAGTGCCAACTACGCCATCTGAGCGGCCTTCGGTCTCTGATGAGTCAAAAGAACCGTCCCCCTGACTCATGCGGTCGACGGCGAGGATCTGGTTGATCTGGCGCTGCATCGTGTTGCTCAGGGTGATGACAGGCAGCGGGATCTTGTCCTTCAGCGTGATCGGCTTGCCCGGGGGATACATCCCCTTCGGCACGATCAGGGTGTAGCCGCTCTCCCACAAAAGCTCGCGCTTCAGGAGGGGGTTCTGGTGCAGGGTGCCGTCCAAGGCGCTCACGATGCCGTCGAGGCGGTTCTGCAGAAGCTGCTCCGTGATGGTCTCCACCGTTCCCTCGATCAGGAAAATCTCGATATTGGGGTTTTCCTTTTGAAAGCCGGCCAGCAGCGAGGGGAAGTATTTCCCGAAGGGATGCCCGTAAAAGCCGAGGCGGAAGCGTTGTGTCATCTGCGCGCGGCTGACATGGTCCATCGCCTCATCGACATCGTGCAGGATTTTCTCGGCGTCCTGCAGGAGGATCGAACCGCTGTCGGTCAGGATGAGGACGTTGTTTTTCCGGATAAAAAGCTGCGTCCCCAGCTCTTTTTCCAGCTGCTTGATCTGCTGGCTCAAGGAGGCCTGTGCGACATAGCACTCCTTGGCTGCCGCGGTAAAGCTCAGCGTGCGGGCTGCTGCCCGGAAATAAATCAACTGGCGAAGTTCCATGTTTTCCCCTTTCCCCTGAATCCAAGCCTGTTTCGCCTTCCGTACCAGAATGTCCTTTATCGTTTTATATTAATGTGAACTTTTGCATAACCGAGCTGATTTTGGAAAAGGGCTGAAGCCCAAATGTCTGTGCTTCAGCCCTCTCGCTGTATTCAGTATGTGCGTTTCATCAAGTTTTGTCAAGTCAGAGTTTATGATCCCTAACCAGTCTGCTTACCTGGTCTGTCTGCCCGGACTTTTTTACCAGTCAGCCTTCCCGGCGGCACTGGTCCGAAGGGGTTTCTCAAGCCCGACACTTCTAATTACATATCTCCCAGTGCGAAGCGAGCTGCGAGACGTCCGCTGGTGACAGCACGGCCGCAGGAGGTACCGCTCTGCTTGTTCATCTGGTAAACCATACCCATGAAACGAGCCATGGTGTTGCCGGCTACATACAGACCCTCGATAACCTCGTTGTTGTTGTCCAGAACCTGCTGACGATTGTTGGTGACAGCGCCGCCGACGACAACCAGGGTGCCCGGGGAACGATGGATAGCGTAGAACGGGCCATTCATGTCGATCTCTGTGTTCTCAAAGAACTCAGCGCGCTTGCCGAAGTCCGGATCCTCGCCGGTCTCAGCAGCCTTGTTGTAAGCCTCGATGGTAGCGGTCAGCTTCTCAGCGTCAACGCCGATCTTCTCAGCCAACTCCTCGATGGTAGCGCCTTCGACGATAGCGCCTCTCTCATAAGCGTCGTCCCAGGTGAAATAACGCAGGTCGGTATGCGTGGTGATGTACTCCTTCATCGCAACACCGCCGATGTTGTAGAACTGGATGTTGGTCTGGCAGCAAGCGCTGTAGATCTTGCCCTGGTACTCGATGCTCTCATCCATGAAACGCTCGCCTTCCATGTTGACAGCCAGCCAAGGATAATCCGAGAACGGAGCATCTCCCTCAGGCAGAACGGTCGGATCCAGATGGATCATGCAGGAGAACGGGAACTTCTGCATCTGAGCGCCAGCCCAGATCAGCATCTGCTGTCCGTCTCCGGTGTTGAAATTGCCAGCCTGTGCGCAAGGTACGCCGACAGCGATGGTACCGAACTTCTCAACCATCTTCTCGTTCTTTGCGATATCGCCGGTGCAAAGGATAACGCCCTTGGAAGCGTTGACGCGGATGTAGCCGTCATTCTCCAGATCCTTTACGATGATGCCGGTGACGCGGCCCTCGTCGTTCTTCTCCAGATAGTAGCCAGCGCAGTTATACAGATAGCGGGCACCCTTCTCCTCGATGATCGGAGTGATCTCGTTGATGAAAGTGTTCTGGCGATGATAAGCGCTGTTGTCGGACCATACACTGTAAGGGCCATCCTGATGGATCACATAGCGATACTCCAGGCCATTCTCCTCAGCAACATTGTTGACAAAGTCGAGAACCTCGCCAGAATTCTCCAGATACTGCTTGATGATACGGGCATCTGCCAGGCCCAGGCCTGCCTCGAACATGGACTGAAGCAGAGTCGGGATGTCTTCCTTCTCACGGAAGGAAGGGTTGATGCTGCGGACTGCCCAGCCGTGGGTGAACGGAGTGGGGGTCTTGGAGATAACGGTGACATCTGCGCCAAGATAAACAGCAGTCAGAGCTGCCAGAGTTCCGGACTGGCCTGCACCGACGATGCAAAGCTCGGTATCGATCGTCTCGGTGATCTCAGCCTCGTCGACCGGATCCGGAGCGATCTCAAATGCGTACTGGCCTTCCTCGAAGGACTCGACCTCGGAAGCGTCCTTTGCCATAGCCGGCATGGACATGCTCATCATTCCCATTGCTGCTGCGCCTGCAGCGGTACCCTGTAAAAACTGACGTCTGGTAAGTTCCATAACTTTCCATCCTTTCCTTTTTGTACTCCGCCGGGTTCCTTAATTTTCCCGGAAGAGGTGCTCCCCCGCCGTCTGCAAGGACGGGATTTGTTTTCCCACTGTATGCTAAGGCGGGATTGTTTGTGTCTTCCCCGTCATGCGAGGCGGGATTGTTTTTAACTGAGTACATGATACCACGTTAAGGTTTTTTAACACAAACTGGGAATCACTGGGGATGCCATGGAAAAAACTATGGAATGAACCCGGGCAGCCTTGACAGAAATCCCGATGTCGACTATTCTAAAGTCATGTTTTGAAGCAGTCGCATCGCAGGAGGGTGTATTATGGCATATATCGAAAGAGCAATCACACCTGTTTTGAAGGATAGGGCAAAGAAAAGCAAGTGCTTTCTGCTGAACGGAGCAAGACAGGTTGGGAAATCAACGTTATTGAACCACGTATTCCCTGAATACAATAAAGTGAGCTTTGATGACAGGCTAATGAGGCTTCAGGCAAGGGAAGAACCCCGACTTTTCTTCCTGAATAACCCCAGGCCGCTCTTTATTGATGAAGTGCAAAAGGAAAACAGCATACTGGAAGAGATCAAGCTTCTCGTAGATCAGTCCAACGCAAGAGGTGAGTTTATTCTTTCAGGTTCACAGAATCTGGAATTGATGAAAGGCATGAGCGAATCTTTAGCCGGACGGGTTTCCATCATGGAATTGTCCGGGCTATCTTTAAGGGAAATAAACAAAGTCGCTTTTAATCGCCATTTTATTCCAAACGAAGAGTATATAAAAGCTCGGGAAATGGAATTAAAACGCTATGATAATATCTGGAATATAGTACACAGAGGTTCCTACCCGGAGCTTTATGATATAGACAGGGACTGGCAGGATTTCTATTCATCGTATGTTTCAACCTATCTGGAAAGAGATATCAATGAACTGATTTCAACGGACAGCCTTACTTTTACAAAATTCTTAACAGCGGTCGCAGCAAGAACCGGAGAAATGCTGAATTATGCCAATATTGCCGGAGAAGTTGGAGTCAGCGAACCCACTGTAAAGAGCTGGATATCCGTATTGGAACGCACTGGCATCGTATATATTCTACAGCCCTACAGCGACAGTGCTCTTTCCAGAGCAATCAAAACACCAAAGCTTTACTTCCGGGATACTGGTCTAGCCTGTTACCTGACAAGGTGGCTCACGGCAGACGCTTTGAAGAATTCCGCCGTGGCCGGCAATATGTTCGAAACCTTTGTTGTTTCTGAGATTCTGAAGTCATATAGCAATGAAGGAAAGGATTATCGTTTCAGCATTTTTTATTACAGAGGTAAAGACAAAAGAGTATCCGGAGAAAATGAGATTGATCTCATTATCCAGGAAGACGGCGTTCTATATCCTGTAGAAATAAAGATGACCGGCAACCCGAAGGCATCTATGGGCTCAACAAACACGGTTCTTGATAAGATCCCTGATAAAAAGCGAGGCATTGGCATAATCCTGTGCCTGATCGATAAGAAAACATATCTCCGGGATAACCTGATTGCCTTGCCGTTGGAATATATCTAGCTAAGGAGGGAAAGATGAGAAATAACCGATTTGCGAAAAAACTGATATCCATTGCAGTTGCTGTTTCGCTGTTCATGGAACTTCCGGCTTTGTTTCCCATGACGGCTCAAAACGTCCTCGCGGAAGGAAGCTCCGCCACGGAGCTGCCGTCCTGGCTGACAGGAGAACCTTCACAGCCGGCTGAGAGTGCCGCAGCGATCGAGGATCCGACCACTGTGAACGCAGATCCAGCTGCCGGGAACACGAATCCAACTGCCGGGAACACGGATCCAATTGCCGGGAACGCAGATCCGACTGCCGGGAACACGGATCCTGCTGCCGCAGCCCCGCCAGCGGAATCCCTCGAGATCACCTTCGAGTACACAAGCTCCACGGGCATGACCGAGGAGATGACCATGACCTACTCGGATGACCTCTTTGCCCAGTCCTCCTATCTCTACAACCCAGCCCTGGCCTCGGCCTCCATGGCGCTCACCATGTCTTCCGGCAATGCCGTCAATTATCTCGAGGGTGGGAAAAACGCCTGCCAGCTCCTGGTGAAAATGGGCTTTGGCAATGTCTACTACAATTATGACTACCACACGAGCACGCACGCCAACACGACGGGCGTCGCGATCGGCTCCAAGAAGCTTTCCGACGGCACGACCTTGATCGCGGTCATCCCCCGCAGCGCCAACTACGAAAAGGAGTGGGCTGGCAATTTTAACGTCGGTGATACCGGCACGGAGCATGAGGGATTTAAGATCGGAAGTGAAAATGTCCTTCGTGAGTTGAAGAATTACCTGACCAAGGGGAAGGGGCAGCGCATCTCGGGCGAGGTGAAAATCTGGATCGCGGGCTACAGCCGCGGTTCCGCGATCACCAACCTGACCGCCGCGCGTCTGGATGAGGGATACGAGCTGAGCTCCGCGATCGAGTGGGGGCCGGAGGATGTCTACGCCTACTGCTTTGAGGTCCCGGCGAGCACCACCTCCGAGGCGGCTCACGACTCGCTTTACAGCAATATCTTCTGCTTCATCAATCCCATCGACCTCGTGCCGATGGTCCCCCTCGCCCAGTGGGGCTTCACCCGTTACGGCACCACCCTGTACTTCCCGCAGGCCGGCGACGGAGTCTATGAGACTTACTATCCCGATGTCCTCGATCTCCTGCACGAAAGCTACCCCCTGAAGGACGCCACGCAGCTTGCCAATCAGCGGATCCTGCTGCAAATCATCCTGCAGGCCGTCAGTGAAAAAATCTACAGCCGCAGCATGTACGTAAATACCGTACAGACACCTATCATGACGGCGCTCGAGACAGGCACCATCTCCGACCCGCTCGAGACCGCCCTGGACATCTATTTCGACATCCTACTGGGGCAGTTTGACATCACCCGCGTCCCCGCAGCCATCGCCCATCTGGTGAAAAATGGTGAGATCGAGCCGACCTACATCGATCTGGAGTCCTCCCTGATCGATGATATCAAGAACCTCCTCTCGGACACCAAGCTTGTCTTCACCGCTCATTACGGCGAGCTCACCTACGCCTGGGTCCGGACGCTGGAAGGCACCGGCGTCCTCGAGCAGCAGCTTCCGGCGGAGCAGGTCATGGGGGAACCTACCATTCCGATCATGGACGAAACAGCCCTTTCCGACGGTACCTATGACATCATCCTCTACCGGGATAAGCTGCTCCCCACGGGCAGCGATCTGCTCACGGAAGAAGGCGTCCCGGTCGGAAGTTCATCTCCCGCAAGTAACGGCCTGCTCGCCGAGGTGGATCTCAGCAAGCCTTATACGATCACCGACGACGCCGTAGAAAATCTGGCCATCGGCGATGTGATCACCTTCCCGGACTACTCCTTCACCGTCTCCAGCTTCGACATGTACGAGGACGGCGACTACCGCGCCATCGCCTTCAACGGCGGCTCGGAAAGCTGCTTCTACGCAGGCGACGGCCTGTGGCGCTTCGACTGGCTTCACGACGACCTGGCCCTCACCTACCCGGTCGGCACGGTCACTCTCCTGATCACAGACAGCACAGACCTTTTCGACTACCGCACCACCAACGGCACCGGCGAGAATGTCTACGGCGTCACCTACAGCGAGGCCTTCCCCGACGGCGGCTACGACCCGGAAGCAGATTACTTCCGCCTGGAAAGCCTCACGGACTATTTTGATCAGTACGGCGAGTATATGACCTTTGAGTATGCCGTCATGACAGTGACAGACGGGAAAGTGACCAGGATCGAGATACCCTACAGACCGTAAGTAAGACCACGGGGACGGGTCTGAAACCGTCCCCATGACTCAGAGTCCTCAAGATCCTTCGCGCCACGCGTCATACTGCCGCTGGTTCTCCGCGATCACCTGGTCAATCCCGGCGGCTTCCAGCTCTTTAAGAAACAGCGGCAGCTCCTCCGCCGGGTCCACGACACCGGTCTCCAGAAGGCCCAGATACTTCTCCTCCACGGCCTGCACCCGCGCTAGCTCCGCCGCCACCGGCTCCTGATCAAACACATAGCCCAGGGCAGGCGACGTGCGGGTGATGCTCTCGTCAAACGCCAGAAGCTGGCTCTTCCG
>CAMOGO010000065.1 GCA_946614075.1 uncultured Lachnospiraceae bacterium
AAACTATTTCAGTTTTTTCTCACTTTGCGCTTGACTTTTTATTTGCAGACTGTGTCATCGTTTATATTACGGACTTGATCAGCCGCCTATAAAGAACATGTTGAAGTTTGCCGGCAGCGTTACGAGGCCAAGGGCCTTCGGAATCGCCAGCGAGAAGAACGGAATGTAGGTAACCAGGATCAGGGAGATCAGGACTACTACGAAGTAAGGCAGCAGCTCTCCGATGACCTCGTCGATCTTGATGTTGGCAATCTTGCAGCCAGCAAACAGGATCGCACCGACAGGCGGTGTCAGGGTACCAACGCAAAGGTTCATAACGATCATCAGACCGAAATGGATCGGGTTCATACCGAAGGTCTGGGCGATCGGCAGGAAGATCGGGGTGAAGATCAGGACGGCCGGCGTCGGATCCATGAAGCAGCCGACGATCAGCAGAACGACGTTCATGATGATCAGGATGACGATCGGGTTAGAGGTCGTAGCCAGAACAGCGGTGGAAATCGTCTGAGGGATACGGGTGAAGGTCATGACGAAGCTCAGGATTGCGGAAACGCAGACCATGAACTCGACAACAGCGGTCGTTTTGACAGAGTCAAGGAAGATCTTCGGAAGATCCTTCAGTTTGATGTTGCGGTACAGGAAGCCAAGCAGCAGCGAATAGACAACAGCGATGGCAGAGCCCTCGGTCGCTGTGAAGATACCGCCGATGATACCGCCGATAACGATGACGATCATCAGAAGGCTGGGGATACCCTCCCACAGAACCTTCAGTGTCTTCTTGAGATCATAATGAGTATGGCTGACATAGCCTCTCTTCTTAGCCTTGATACCGGCGAGAACCATACATCCAATGCCCCACAGGATACCCGGCAGGTAGCCACCCATGAACAGAGCCGCGATGGAAACACCGCTGGCGACCGTCGCGTAGACGATCATGATGTTGCTCGGAGGGATCATCATACCGGTAGGACCGGAAGCAATGTTTGCCGCTGCGGAGTAAGCCGGATCATAGCCCTCTTCCTTCTCCATCGGTCCAAGGATGGAACCCATGGCGGAGGCAGCAGCGACACCGGAACCGGAGACAGCACCGAACAGCATGTTGGCAACGATATTGGTCTGGGCGATCTCACCCGGGAAGAAATGAGCGATCAGTCTCGCGCAGCCAACCAGACGCTTGGCGATACCACCGTTGTTCATCAGGTTGCCTGCCAGCACAAAGAAAGGAATCGCCAACAGAGAGAAGCTGTTCGCTCCGGTAAAGTATCTCTTGGCGGAGGTCAGGAGGGCCTGCTGGGAAGGCATCAGAACCATCATCGCGACAAAGGAGCCGAGACCGATGGAAAGACCAATCGGGAAGCCGATGATCAGTGTAACGACCGTAATGGTCAGAAGCAGGATAATAGCTAATGTTGTTGCGTCCATAAGTTACCTCCCTTACATTGTTCCTGCAGACGGATCAGAGATCGTGCGGGAATGATTCTTCCACTCTTTGACAGCCAGAAGAATATTGTAAACAGCGTAAAAGCAGGAAATGACTCCGCAGAAAGGAATGGACGCGTAAATCAGACCCATCGGGATCTGCGTAGCTGCATCAACCGTTGCCATCTGCTGCTGGGAGATCAGAACGCCGCCGTACAACAGAACAAGGATCGAGAACACGATCAGCGAAATATTCGCGAGGATCTCGACTACCATGTATGCAGTCGGAGGAAGCTTATCCTTCACTGCCGTGATTTCCAGATGACCGCGCTCGCCAAAAACCAGCGCACTTCCGAACATGACCATCCAGACGAACAGATACTGGGAAACAGCCTCGGAAATCGCACTCGGCTTTGAGAAAAAGTAACGTGCGACAACCTGGTAGGTGACCAGTACCGTCATGATCATCAGGATGACAATGCAGAGGAAGTTCATGATCTTATCAACGATTTTTTTTACGTTGGTAAAGGTCTCCATAATAACCCTCCTGAATAATAATTAATGAAAGCCTGCGGATTGCTCCGCCGCCTTTCATCCTCATTTACTTTCATAAAGAAAGAGGCGCGCGTCTCGCGCGCCTCCCGTAAATTACGCGAAAGCGTCTCGGTCAGATGACCAATTAGGCGAAGCTACGGATAGCATCATAGATGCCCTGGGTAACATCGTTGCGGGCTGCGATCTCATCGATCAGCGGTGCGCAGTTATCCTGGAAAGGCTTGATGTCGACTTCGGTAACGGTAACACCCAGCTCACCGGTAGCCTTATCGAAGTAGCTCTGGCGCAGCTCCTTGCAAAGCTCAAAGCCAGTGGTGATGGAATCCTTGGCAACCTTTCTCAGAGCTGCCTGATCCTCTTCGCTCATGCCCATCAGGACGTTCTCGCCGATGGTAAGCTCATCCGGGATCATCAGGTGAGAGGTCAGCGTGTAGAACGGAGCAACCTCATACTGAACCAGGTCAGTGTAGGTGATGATGTTGTTCTCAGCACCATCAAGGGTACCGGTCTGGATTGCGGTGTAAACATCACCCTGCGGCATCGGAGTGCCAACACCACCCATGTAGTTCATCATGGAGATCATGGTATCGGACTGCATGACACGGATCTTCTTGCCGGACAGCTCCTCAGGAGTCGTAATCAGCTCCTTGGTGTACAGGTTACGAGCGCCAAGGCCGTAAACAGCGATGGTCTCAAAACCGGATGCAGCGGTGGAAGCAAAGATATCGTCGCAGACATCAGACTCGAAAACCTTCTGCTGATGATCCTCACTGTCATAGACATAAGGAGTACCCAGCATAGCGAAGTTGGAGTCAACGTTCTCGATGATAGAGTTAGCAACCAGTGCCATCTCGATGGTACCAGCCTGAACCAGCTCAAGGGTCTCAGCCTGAGAGCCCAGCTGCTCGCTCGGATAAACCTCGATGCTGTAACGACCCTCGGTCGCATCATACAGATCATCGCTCAGCTGAAGCAGGGTCTTAGCTTCCGGATTCTCAAGAGTCTGGTTGAATGCGCACTTGAAAACAGTAGCGCCAACCTTAGCATCGCCGCCCTCAGCAGCAGCGGTGGTTGCCATATCGTCTGCAGCAGCGGTGGTAGCAGCTGCATCACCAGAAGCGCTGGAGCTGGAGCCGCCATTACCGCAGGCACCCAGTACACCAACAACAGCGACACCTGCAGCTGCAGCTGCAGAGGTCTTCAGGAAATCTCTTCTTGTCATCTTCATAGTTTCGTTCTCCTTTTTTGTTAGATGAAAATCTATCCGGGAAGTCCATGTGACTTCCCTCTTAAACACGATTTTTCGCCGTCGTGTTTAATGCAAATGATAAAACCGTTATAATGGTTCTATTCTCCCACATACGGGGATATTTTAACCACTTTCCTGATCAAAGTCAAGGATGTATGGGTAAAAATGCAAGATTATTTGTATGTTTTATAGGTTATTTTTGTGAACATTCTCCATATTGTCCATGTCTCATGTCGGATTGTCCATATAGGCTCCTGCATATCGGCAGATATCCCTCAGGCAGCACCTTTCACAGGCCGGTGCCGTCCTCGCCGAGCAGACCTCACGCCCGTGCAGCACGAGCCGGTGGCAGAAGTTATTCCCCTCCTCCGGCGGGATAATCTCCCAGAGTGCTTTCTCCACTCTGGCCGGATCCGTGACGCCGTCGACAAGACCGATCCGGTTTGTCAGGCGGATGCAATGCGTATCGGTCACGATGGCCGGCTTCCCGAAAACGTCTCCCATGACCAGGTTCGCGCTTTTCCGCCCGACTCCGGGAAGCTTTAAGAGCTCATCAAAGTTCTCCGGCACCCTGCCGCCGTATGTTTCCTTCAGGATCTTCATGCATGCGCTGATGTCCCGCGCCTTCGAGCGGCCCAGGCCGCAGGGCCTCACGATCGCCTCGATCGCGTCCACATCCGCCTCGGCCAGCGCATTGACGTCGGGGAAAACCTTGTACAGCTCCTCGACGATCACATTCACGCGGGCGTCGGTGCACTGCGCCGCAAGCCTCACGCTGACGAGCAGCTTCCAGGCCTCTTCCTTATCAAATTCCAGGGTGCATTCGGCGTCCGGATACACACCCTTAAGGCGCTCAATCACCGTGAGCGCAAGCTCCTTTTTCTCCTCCAGGCTCAGGTATCGCCCGCCGCCGTCTGTCTTTGCTTTTCTCGAAGCCATTTTGCCTCCTTGCCGCCTGATTCTTATGAAAAACCGCCGCCGCCAAAAAGGGACCGCATGATCCGATACATCTCCTCTTCCGTCTCCGACGCTCCGGACCGGATGTAGTTCTGCGCGATGCTGGTAAAACCGCCCGCCATGAACTCGGCCGTGTAGCCTCTCATCCTCTCGTCCTCGCCGCTCAGGATGCAGTCGCACTGCAGCATCATGCTCCGGATGCTGTCGTACAGAAGATAGGTCAGCTGGTTTTCCACCAGCAGGCGCAGCATCTCCCGCTCGCGCAGGATGTAACGGCTTCCGAAATGGCAGAACTGGTCCAGGCAGGACGCGCTGCAGATCTCATCGTCCGGCTCGATCCCGTAATTTTCCAGCAAGGCATAGCTGACGACGTTTTCCTTGGCCGCAAACAGGGTATAAAAGGTCTGGCGGGAAATCCCGGCCTCCCGGCAGATCTCGCTGACGCTGATCTGCGCGTAGGATTTTCCCTCCATCAGGCGCAGCAATGCTTCCGCGATCAGCCTCTGCGACTGACACGCTACTTTATTGGTTCCACAGTACATTACAGGCCTCCTTTCAATAAGTGCTTGACAACTGTCAAGGCTGGTGTTATATTACAGTTACCTTGACATCTGTCAATCCGATGGCTCTATCCTATCACACATCCGACGAATGTCAAGAAATGATCACCCGTAAACTGTTTCAGACCAGCATAGGTGCGAATTTTACGCGAGTTTTACGCATTTTTACGAGTTTTGCGTGTTTTTACGATTTTTGCGCGAGTTTACAAATTTTGCGCGAGTTCTACGCGAATTCCAGCGGCTGGTTTTAGGACAGTTTCTTTTTCCCGAGTTCATCGGCACTCAGCTTGATAGAGTGCTGATAATCCCAGGCAGAATTGTTATCCAGACAGGATTTTACCCAGTCGGGATTTTACCCAGTCGGGATTTTACCCAGTCGGGATTTTCCCCAGACAGAATTTTTACCCAGTCAGTGTTTGAAAGGCAGGATTTCTACAAAAAATAGCTGCCGGAAAGGAGACTTGCATGGCTGTTTTACCACTTTATAACACACTCGTTGTCCCGGACGCCTACGTCTATCTGCGCACGGATGTCTACCAGCGCATGGCGGTCCGCACCCCTTTTGCCGATGACCGTGTGACCATCATTCTTTCCAAAGAGGACACCCCCAGGGACGAGATGACGCACGACAGCTTTTATCCGATCGGCGTGACCGGTACGATCACCGAGGTCAATCCGAATGGCTTCCTCGTGATCCGCACCAAATCCCGTATCACGCTCGACGACGTGACGGTTTTCCCCGACCACTCGATCGACCTGGCGATCAGCCGCTGCCCGGATATCGATGACCTCGACCGGGACGAGGAGGCTGAGAAGCTCAAGAGAATCAAGAACGCGATCCTCAGTTTTTCCCAGAATTACCAGTGGGGAGGCATGGTCCGCGCCTATCTGTCGCAGGCGAACTCCCTCGGAGCCGTCGCGGCCATGATGTCGCCCTGGATCATGAATTCGCCGGAGGAGCGCTACGCTATCCTCGCTGAGTCCAGCCTGACCAAGCGGAGCGAGATGCTCGAGCAGCTGATTTATGAGAACCTCGCCATGTCGCAGGTGGATCAGGAGGCCAAGTCCGCGCAGGAGGATGATGTCAAGAAAATCTACCGCGAGCAGGCGATCAAGCGCCAGATCGAGTATCTGCAGCGCGAGCTTGACGAGATGCATCCCGAGCAGATCACCGATGCCCGCCGGTTTGAGATCAAGATCCAGGAGGCCGGCATGAACGAGACCGCCCGCAAGGAAGCGGACAAGGTTCTGAACCGCCTGAAGCAGGAGGGCCAGAACAGCCCCGAGGCCGGCATGCTCTACGATTACCTCGACTTCATCACCTCGCTCTCCTGGAAAAAGGAAGAGCCGCATGAGATCGACCTCGACCACGCCAGCAAGATCCTCGAGGAGGACCATTTTGGCCTGCGCAAGGTCAAGGACCGTATCCTGCAGCAGATCGCCGTCATGAACCTGAAGAAGCGCCAATCCGGCTCGATCCTGCTTTTCGTCGGCGCCCCCGGTACCGGCAAGACCTCGATCGGCCAGAGCATCGCGGCTGCCCTGCAGCGCAAATATGTCCGCGTCAGCCTCGGCGGCGTGCGTGATGAGGCGGATATCCGCGGCCACCGCCGGACCTACATCGGCGCGATGGCGGGCCGTATCATGGACGGCATCCAGAAGAGCGGCGTTTCCAATCCGGTCATGGTCCTCGATGAGGTCGACAAGCTGTCCGCCTCCTACAACGGCAACCCGGCCAGCGCCCTTTTGGAGGTCCTCGACCCCGAGCAGAACAGCACCTTCACCGATCACTAC
>CAMOGO010000066.1 GCA_946614075.1 uncultured Lachnospiraceae bacterium
CCTGCCTATCGTGCCGTGATGGCGATGGCATTTCTCATCGGTCTTATTTTCTACGCGATGCTCAGCAACATGACGGTAGAGGCAGGAGATATCGGCCTCCCTGCCGTACAGATCGGCTTTGTCTCCACGGTCATTTTTACCGTGAATGTTCTGACGCAGTTGCCGGTCGGCATGGCCTGCGACCGTTTTGGATCGATCAAGGTCCTGACGGTGAGCTTTGCCGCCTATACAGCGGCCCTTCTTTTCCTGGCCTTTGGACGCGTGGATTTCGCAGGGCTTTGTGTGGTTGCCGGTATCGCGGGGTACGGAAAGACCGTCATGAATAATCTGACGGCGTTCCTGGTGCAGGAATTCGTCCCGCAGGAGGATAAGGAGCAGGTGCTGAGCCTGTGCGTGGCCTTGATGACAGCCGGTCTTGCCGCCGGCATGTACAGCGTGCAGCTGATCTATGACCTGGCCGGAGGCTACCAGCCCGCCTATCTTCTCTATGTACTCATCAGCATCGGAGCGGTAGCACTGCTGCACAGGCTGAGACGATAGAAGATAGAAGTATCGTAAAACAAAAGGATAGTAAAACAAAGGTATAGTAAAACAAAAGCAGGCGTGACCGGGTGGTCACGCCTGCTCTATTAATGCGCACGGCTGCCCAAAGGTAATTGTTGCCTTACGGCAACGGGCGGCCGGCGCGGCGAGCAGAAGTCGGACAGGCCTCCTCCTGCTCGATCACTTATCTTTACACCATCGGTGTACCTTTCTTCCATTTGCGGAGCCGGATGAAATAACGGACGTAGTACTGGATGAAGAGGACCATCAGTACCAGGAAGATGGTGAGCATGATTTTGCCGAAGGTTGTCATGTGAGGCTGATAAAGCTGAGGCGCATCACTGCCGGCGATCATGTACAGGATGTTCTTGGTGGCCTGACGCATTGCCTGCTGTCCGGAGACGGAGTTCTTTACTTCGTCGGACAGATTGCTGAGGATGCCGAAGCTGAGCTGGAAGTCGTTTCCGGCCAGGGTAGCCCGGTTGATTTCCTCGGTGGTGCAAGCCATGACGCAGTCCGTGATAACGGCTCCCCGGAAGCCCCATTCGTCTCTCAGGACGGTTTTCAGAAGGCTGGAGCTCTCCGCCGTGGGAGTGACGCCGAGACGGTTGAAGGAGGACATGATGCCCGAGGCGTTTCCGCCCTTGACAGCGATCTCAAAGCCCTTCAGGTAGATTTCGCGCAGAGCCTGCTCATTGAGCCAGGTGACGAGACCGCCATGGTCACGGTTGGTTTCCTGGTCATTGGCTGCGAAATGCTTGAAGTAGCAGTAGACACCGGCATCCTTGATGCCGTTCAGCTCTCGCTCTGCCATGACGCCGGAGAGGAAGCCGTCCTCGCTGTAATACTCATAATTTCGACCGGAGAATGGACTGCGGTGAATGTTGGCAGCGGGGCCGTAGATGCCCGCAACGCCGTATACCTTGGCCTCACGACCGTAGATTTCACCTTTCTCATAGGCCAGATCAGCGTTCCAGGTCTGGGCCAGAGTAGCCTGATTGGTGTACATATTACCCTTGATACCGGCAAACATATTTGCCATCAGGTTGTTGATGCCGTTGGGACCGTCACATTCCAGATACCGGGCCTTGCCGATGCTCTTGATTGCGGTGGTCTGCCAGCCGCCGGTGGAAATCAGGCTGGTCATTTCTTCCTTGGAGATCTGGTCCAGAAGCAGATCCCACTTGGGGTCATCGTAGGAGATACCCTGCATGTCCGTGAGTTTCAGACCATTGTTGGAGGTTTTCCAGCTGGCAGGAGTGGTATCCTCGATGATTGTCTGAGGATTGGTCAGTGCCTCTACGATTTCCTGAGAGGCTTCCTCCGTGGAGGCGGCACGTTCGGTAGGCATGGTTCCTGCCCAGTCAGCGCGGGAGAGGTAGACCACACCGCCATCATTGGATACATCATCAAAGTGGTTGACGGCTGTGATTTCGTCTCCGGGGCGTGTGCCGTCGGCAGCGTCGGTGTAGATGACATCTTTTTCTACGTGAATGGTCTCCTGATCAATCACATGGTGGCTGTCGCTCTGGAGCCGGATGTCATAGTCTCCTGCTTCCAGGACATAACCGCCGCCCTCGGCCTTGATGCCGCTGTAATCGTAGGAAGCCATGTCGCTTGCAGCGATCTGGATCGTCACAGTCTCGGAGGCGCCGGGCTCCAGAGCTTGTGTTTTGGCAAATCCGCCCAGTACCACTTCGCTCTTCTCAATACCACCGGGGGTATAAGGAGCGGAATAGTACAGCTGCACGACTTCCTTGCCAGGCATGCTGCCCTTGTTTTCTACGGTTACGGTAGCCGTGACAATATCATCCTCAAAAGTCACAGAGTCGAGTGTCTGTGTGAACTCAGTGTAGCTCAGACCATACCCGAAGGGAAACTGTACGGTCGTGTCGTAGTCGATGAAGCCATCCGCTGCAGCTGTCTCGTAGAAACGGTAGCCTACATAGATGCCTTCGTTGTATTTCACATAGTGGTAGGGATCCTGGCCTGTCAGAGCGTCGCCTGTACCCGCAGCGCCTGCGCTGTTGGTATAGCTTGCATTGGTATAGTCATACGCGCCAAAGCTGTAATAGGTGGGGTTCGATTCCACGGCGTAAGCAAAGGTATCACTGGTTCTGGCAGAGGGATTTACCGTGCCGTTCAGGATTTCTCCCAGGGCGATGGTGCCTACGGAGCCATAGCACTCGGACCACAGTGCCGCATCAACCTTCTCATCTTCCAGGAAGCCAAGCTCCATGGCATTGGTGGAGTTCAGAACGATCACAACGGTTCCGAAATTCTCCTCCAGCATGGCGAGCATGCTCTCTTCGGCGCTGTTCAGCTCCAGATAGTGCTTTCCTGCTTCACCGCCGTTGTAGCCGGCCATATCCAGGGGCAGGTCGTCACCCTCGCCGCCAACGCGGGAAATCACATAGACAGCGACGTCGGAAAAGCTTTTGGCGTTGTCGATCAGATCGGAGGAAAGATCGCTGGCAGGATTCTCATACAGGCCGAAGTCTGTACCTACCAGGCCCATGGAAACCGCTTCTTTCGCGTTCTCCGCATAAAATGCGGCCAGATCTTCGTTGATCGTAAAGCCTGCCTGTCGAAGACCATCATAGAGGCTGACATAATTCGTACCGCCAGCACCGGATCCGGTACCGCCGAAGGTCGAATAGTAGCCGCCTCGGCCAAATACGTTGATGTTGGTCTCCTGCAGAGGCAGGGTGCTGTTTTTGTTGGTCAGAAGGACGATACCCTCTTCTGCCTCACGCAGCGTGACCGCACGGGCCTCCTCGGTAATGGCATCATAGCTCTCTCCGGATGGCGCCTTCGCGAACACAATGTTGTCCACTACACCGTGGTAATCACGCAGGGCATAAACCGCAGCGTTGAGAACCAGGACAAGGAGCAGCAGGATTGTCATGACCGCGAAGCCAAACCGGTTAGGTCTCTTGATGGTTTTTCCGTCAAAGACCCGGAATTTCTTCTTTTTCCGTTCCTCTTTTGTCATTTTGAAACCTCCTGAATCATGGTATGTATTATGATGGATAGAAAGTAGCACGATTTCCGAAGAAGGAGAAGACTTGTGGCAGATATGGACCGCGTACTGGCAGATTTGGTCTTTCAAGGCAGGCATTTCCTGCTATAATAGCCTTGCATCAATGGAAAGGAGGCAGTTTTCATGAGAATCGCTCTGGTAGATGACGATCAAAACGACCGCTGTCAGCTTCGGAAGTATATGGAGAATTATCTGGCGGAGAAAGGGACGGAATGCAGGATCGACGAATATGAGAATGCGCTGGATTTTCTATCGAAATACGCCTTTACCTTTGACCTGGTGATTATGGATATCGACATGCCAGGGCTCAGCGGGATCGAGGCAGCCAGAAAGCTGCGCGAGAAGGATCCCCATGTGACACTTATGTTTGTGACGAATATGCCCCAGTATGCACTGGATGGATACTCGGTGGAGGCGGTGGACTATCTGCTGAAGCCGCTTAGCTACCCGAATTTTCAGCTGAAAATGCAGAAAGCCTTGCGCTATATCGCCCGGAATGCCGACAAGCCGCTGGCACTGCAGACTCCCGAGGGTGTGTTCTGCTGCAATGTGTCCGATGTGCTCTACGTGGAATCTCGTCTGCATTATCTCTATTATCATGTCGGTGACCGGGTGATCAAGGTTCGCGGAAAAATGTCCGACGTTCTGGATACCCTGAGTCAATACCATTTTGGCCGTCCGGGAGAGAGCTATCTGGTTAATTTCCGCCATTTGAAAGCCATGGATGGAAACGAGATCCTGGTAGGTGAGGACCGGCTGCCTGTCAGCCGCCGCCGAAAGGCGGAATTTATCTCCGCATTTACACGGTATATGGGAGGATTCTGATGACCCCGGTCTATGTTTTTGAAGAATTGCGGCTGCCGATGGAGCTTCTGACGGCGGCTCTGGTTTTTTTGCTTCCCTTTGGAGAAAAGAAGGATCGTTTCTGGATGCGGGCAGCAGCAGGATATATTCTGCTGACCTGTTTTTCCCTTCTGTTTTTCCCGATCTTTCTTGATAAGGAGGCGCCAAGGCTTGCATTCTTAAGCGTATTCTGGTATTCCTTGATCGCGCTGACGGCGGTGGGTTATGGTAAGCTCTGTTTTCGCATCACCTGGTGTGAAGCCCTGTTTTTTGACATCGCCGCATTCCTGACTCAGAATATCATTTACTGTATCTATCATTGCTTTGTGGCCCGCGTGCTGATGCCGGATCTCCGGCTGATGTTGCCGCTGTATATTGCCGGAGCCTTTTTCAGCACCGCCCTGGTTTGTGTCCCTGTTTATTTCCTGTTCTATAAGCCTCTTAAGGATTGCAGAGGGCATTTGCTGGAGGATAACCGATATAACGCACTGGAGCTTTCCGGCGTTTTCCTGGTGATGATGATATGCCTGTTTTTTTACCAGGGAGCATTTCATCGGCGCGTTTCCGCCTTTGACACGTTGTCCTGGCTGTCCGGCGTGGTGATCTGTTTCTTTATGCTGCTGATTCTGTATGGCATTCTGAAAGGGGTGGTGAGGACTCGAGAGAACATCCTCCTGGAGGATATGCTCAGGTCCAGTGAGCATTATTATGAACTGTCGAAAGAGCATATTGCCATCATTAACCGAAAATGCCATGATCTGAAGCATCAGCTGCAGATTCTGTCCACGATCGATGAAAGCCAGCGGGCTCAGTATATCGAGGAGACCCAGAAAAGCATTCTTTTTTATCGGCATCTGGTTTATACCGATAATGAGGCACTGAATACGATTCTGGCCGAGAAAGGCCTTTTCTGCCAGGATAAGGGGATCGATTTCCAATGCTCTGTGGATGATGTGGATCTGTCATTTGTCCGGCTGCCGGATCTGTACGCGATCCTGGGCAATGCCATCGACAATGCGATCGAGTATGTGGAGAGACAGACGGATCAGAATATGCGGACGATCAGTCTGCGCATTTCCCAGAATCATCAATTCACAGGCATACAGGTGACGAATCCGTATGCGGGGGAGGCTTTGGACCCCGGAGTATTCCCGGAAAGCCGGAAAAAAGACCCGTATAATCATGGCTTCGGCATGCAGAGTATCCGTTTCCTGGCGAAGAAATACGGGGGCACGATGGAGTTCTCAACGGATAATGGATTGTTTACCCTTCAGGTCATGCTGCAGAAGGGGGTACAAGGTCCGATATAACGCGGTCGTTTTTTGAGAAGCTTTAGCGTACGCTGGATATGTTTTGGAGCAGAGCGACAGCACTGCAGGGAGATTTTTATGGATCATTCTTTTTTCGAAATGGGAAGGCAACCTTCCTGGAAGACGATACACTGTCTCGGAGACAGTATTACCTTTGAAATTGCGGCGTCGGAGGGAAACAGCTGGGTTTCCCGGCTGGCAAGCCGGCTTCCCGAGGCGCAGGTCAATAATTACGGCGTCAGCGGCTCTACCCTCGCAGACTGGCCGGAGCGGGATGATTGCTTTTTCCGGCGGTACCGCGAGATGGCACCGGAAGCGGATCTGATTATCGTGTCCGGAGGAATCAACGATTTTAACCACGGGATCCCCCTGGGAACTCCCACGTCTGATCAGCCGGGTGAGTTTTACGGGGCGCTGAATCTTATGATCCCGGACCTGATCCGCAGATATCCCTTGGCGGACTTATGTTTCATCACACCGATGAAGGCGTACGGCTTTAAGGATTACCCGCATTGGGACACGGAGAATGCAAGCGGGCACAGGCTCGTGGATTATCGTGATGCGATCCTGGAGGTGTGCGGCCGTTACAGTGTCCCGGTACTTGACCTGTTCTCGGTAAGCGGATTGACGCCGGATATCCCGGAGGCCAAGGAGCTTTTGATGCCGGACGGGCTTCACCCCTCGGATCTGGGTCACGCACGGGTTTTCCGGAAAATCTTTCATTTCCTGGAAAGAATGTGATACAGCAAGCAGTCTTGGACATATAGCAAGCAGCCTTGGGCATACAGCAAGC
>CAMOGO010000067.1 GCA_946614075.1 uncultured Lachnospiraceae bacterium
GTCCTTCGCGGAATTGTTGCCAGAATGAAGAACGCAGAGGAAAAAGAGCAGTAAGTCATGGGGACGGTTCATGAATCGCCCGTAACTTACATAAGGTTCGCCATCACGCCGCCCATGAGCACGGCGAGGGAGGTGGTGGTCGACAGGCCGGCGATGACCATGCGGGTGGCAATCTCGTTGTTCAGGTAAGATTGTTCCTCCGGGTCATCGGTGAGGGAAGCGGCGATCTCGTTTGAGATGATCATGTTGATGGGGAAGCCCATCATCATGTTGGAGCCGAGGCTGATGCTCATATCGCGGGTAAAGCCGAGCAGGCGGCCGATGAGCGACGGGACGGTGAAAACGACGACCGTCTCGAGCCCCAGGACAACCAGAAGAGGGATAGCCATCTCGGAGAGCAGGGCTGGGGTGATGCGTCCGTAGCCGGAGATGATGGCGGTCATCATGATGAACATGCCGGCTTTGTCCATGCCGGTGGCCGGGAGCGTGTCTCGGTCCATGAAGCCAAGGGCAGCGGCTGCGACGCCAAAGAGCATGCAGAAGATAAACTGGTTGATGCCGGTCAGGGCTCCGGCCCGGCTGGCCAGCCAGCATATGATATAGGCCTTCAGAAAATTGCCGTAGGCGGAGGCATCAAAAAAGGATATTTTACGGGAGACCGGACTGGAGATCAGGCTGGTCTCCTTTGCATTTCTGGGAAGGGAGAGAAGCCGGCGGGCTTCTTTTTCCACGTAGTGGCCCGAGATGAAAAAGGCGGGGATACTCTGGGTGGAGTAAAAGAGGACCGAGAGGATGATCGTCTTGTCAAGGCCGAGCTCGGCAGCGCGCTGCTGGATCACGAGGGCTGTCATGGAGCCGCCGGGCAGTCCGCCGATCGCTGTCTGGAAGCCGAAAAGGCTGCCGGCCACGAGGATCAGGGCTGCAACCTGGCAAAGATAGGTGATGACGGCAAGAACGACGACCCTCCAGTTGCTAAGGAAAGCCTGAATGCTCATGGAAGCGCCCATGGAGACGATGATCATGCCGGTGACCAGGGTCGTGAGGGAGGAGAAGCCGGTTGATTCGAAAAGTCCTTCCGGCAGGAGGCCGGCCCAGGACAGGGCGAGGAAGAGGATGCCGGAAAAGAGGATTCCCGGCACCTTTCGTTTGGCCAGGCGTGAAAAAAGATCGCCTGTCACGAGAACGATGCAGAAGAACAGGCCGGCCTGAAAAATGTCAAAATCAAAAAGTGTATTCATGTGAATAATCTGTCTGCTTTCTAAGGATGAGTGCTTCTAAAAGCTGTAGTAAGGCTTCCGCATGTGTCTGGCCGTTGGCGCAAGCTTTCCCGTTCTTACTGACGGATATCCTGACATGGTATCGGCTACCTGACCTGCACGACCTGCACGACGGTCAGGGTATCTTCTTCTACGCGGAAGCGTACGTCAAACCGGTCAAACTCCACACCGTAGATGCGGTCGGGGTCGTTCTGGTAGGAAGGGCGCGGGTCCTCGCTTAAAAGCTCGATCAGGCCATCGCGCTTGGCCTCCGGGATAAAGCTCAGAAGTTCTGAAGGAAAATGGACGTTTAGCTCTTTGCTCTTGACAGGACCGGCGAACCCCTCCGTGGCGTCCGGGTGGCTGTCGGTGAAGGCGAGATAGGGCTTGATGTCATAGATCGGTGTGCCGTCCATGAGGTCAGCGCCCAGGACATAAAGAACCGGGCCCAGCTTCGGGTCGACCTCGTAGCGATCCAGCTGTACGCACGAAAGGGCGAGGGCATTCGGACGGAACGGAGACCGCGTCGCGAAGACGCCCATTCTTGTTTTCCCGCCGAGTCTGGGGGGCAGGACGGTCGGAGACCAGTCATCGCGGACCGCCTCCGAGAATTCCCAGATCAGCCAGAGGTGGCTGTAGTCCTCGATCCCGCGGAAGGCGTGAGGATTCCGGTATTCCGGCTCCATGACGATCCGGCTTTGCAGGCGGTTGTTGAGCCCGCTTTGCCTCGGAATTCCGAACTTGGTCGGGAAGTCGCTTTCGATGTGAGCGATGCGCTTTAAAGTCAGGCCTGTCTCACGGCGCAGCGACGGCTTTTGATGCTCCGGGACGCTGCCGGCGGGGGCGGTCTGATTGTCTGTTTCAGGATCAGAGTAATCTTTGTTCATAGGTTTCCTTGCCAGATAGCTAAAGCAGCTTGCCGTCTAAGTGTTATCCAATCATTACCTAAAGACGATAGCACAAAGAGGAAATCATCGCAAGCATTCGCATAGGTTTTCGCAATGTTCCCCGATGTTTGCAGTTTGTTAAGGATCTTAGACCTCGGATTCTATTGACAAAGTCAGAGAAATATGGCAGACTATAACCGTACTAGGACAAATAGTACAGTTAGGAGGTAGGACATGCTGCAAATTGATTCATTGTCCCGCGTACCGGTCTACGAGCAGATTATCCGGCAGATGGAGCGGCTGGTACTGACAGGTGTTCTGAGCCCTGGCAGCCAGATGCCGTCGGTACGCAGCCTGTCCGTCGAGCTTTCGATCAATCCGAATACGATCCAGAAGGCCTATACGGAGCTTGACCGGCGTGGGATCGCGAGGTCTGTTCCGGGGCGAGGCTGCTTTGTGGCCGAGGGAGCTTTGGAGGCTTTAAAGGGCTCTGCCAGGCATCGGCTTTCGGAGCTTGCGGAGATCGTGGAGGAGCTGAAGCTTGCCGGGCTGTCGGAGAATGAGCTTGTCGAGGAGATTCACAGGCTCTATCAAGCTGGCGCGTAAGCTTTTCCGAAAAGAAAGGGGATAGGTTTTGTTATGATTAAAGTATCAAATCTGACGAAGAAATTCGGAGATTTTACCGCTCTGAATGACGTCAGCTGTACGATTGAGGAGGGTTGCATCTACGGGATGGTTGGTTCCAACGGAGCCGGCAAATCCACATTCTTAAGGCTTCTGACCGGCGTATACCAGGCGGACGGAGGGAGTGTCACCATCGACGGGGAGCCGGTTTTTGACAATCCCAAGGCGAAAGGAAAGATCGCATTTGTCCCGGATGAGCTTTATTTCCTGCCCGGTGCGAGCATGAACAGAATGAGTGAGCTTTACCGCGCCGCGTATCCGGATTTTGACATGGGACGGTTCCGTTTCCTGACAGAGAGCTTCCAGCTGGATCCGAAGAGGAATATCGGCACATTTTCCAAGGGAATGAAGAGACAGGCCGCGATCATTCTCACACTTGCGGCACGTCCACGCTACATGTTCCTGGATGAGACCTTCGACGGGCTGGATCCGGTCATGAGGAATCTGGTCAAGGGCCTGATCAACGAGGATGTCCTGGAGAAGAAGATGACTGCGATCATCACCTCCCATTCCCTGCGAGAGCTGGAGGATATCTGCGATCAGCTGGCTCTTTTGCATAAGGGCGGACTGATCTTTGAGAGTGATATCCAGAACCTGAAAACCAGCCTGTTCAAGGTGCAGGTGGCTTATCACGATGACTTTGATCAAAGCCGGTTTACGGGCCTTGATATCCTGCACTATGTGAAGCACGGCTCAGTCGCGAGCATTATCGTCCGAGGAGACCGGGAGGAGACGAGGGCCAAGCTTGCAGAGACTGCCCCTGCGATCCTGGACATCCTTCCGCTGACCCTCGAGGAGGTTTTCACCTACGAGATGGAGGCCCTTGGTTATCAGTTCAGCGCGGTATTGGAGGGAAATCAATATGAATAAAAAAATAGTTGACGGCCGTCTGTACCGGGAGGCCTTCCGGCAGGGGAAGCTGATCGGCCTGACGAGCCTTGTGGTTCTGACGCTGATCTCAGTCCTGTCAGCGGTTGGACGGTTTATCGAGAAGTCAAACGAGGTAGCGGCGATCGCTAATACGGTCAGCTTTTATCAGGTGAATCCGTTTGTGCTGGTGGTTATGTATGTCCTTGGACCGTTGATCCTTCTGTATCTGCTTCGGTTTGTAGGCAGCCGGAACAGCGCGGATTTTTACCACAGCATTCCACAGACAAGGCTTTGCGTTTTCCTTAGCTTTTTCCTGGCGGCCCTGACCTGGATGACGCTTCTGGTGGCAGTTCCTGTCGCGGTCGGAACGATCCTGCTCCTTCAGTGGCCTGCCTTTTTCAAACCGGATGTACTCGACATCCTGAATGTCGCGGTGCATGTCTGGGTCGGCGGATTTTATCTGATGACGATAGTAGCGGTTGGCGTGGGACTCACAGGCACGATTTTTACAAACATCGTGGTCAGTCTGATGATTTTCTTCCTGCCGCGTCTGTTCCTGGACTTCGTAACGAACCTGGTCGCAGATGCCCTGCCCTTCCTGACGGAGGGATACATTCTGCCATTTCCGACCTCTATGTACAATATCCCGATGGGAGCGGTTACAGGAGAGCTCTTTGACTATGTCAGAGGGGGATATGGAGCGATCAGGGATTCACTTACCGCGGTGCAAAGCCTCATCTATACCGGTATCTGGACGGTGATCTGGCTCGTGGTATCGGCACGGCTTTTCATAAGACGCCGTTCGGAGACAGCAGGGCAGGCGTCGATCAGCCCGAGAATTCAGGCAGCGTGCCGTATCCTGGCGACCTTGACCTTCTGTCTGATCCCGATTGGCCTGATTTTTATGAGCGTGACCTCGAAATATTATGCCGGAATGGATTCCGAGGAGGTGTATACCTACATCACACTGTATATCGTTGCGATCGTGCTGTATTTCCTGTATGAGCTGATCACGACAAGAAAGGCCAAAAACCTGGTGAAGGCAATCCCGGGGCTTGCCATCGTGGCGGTGCTGAATGTGGCTTTGCTTGGCGGAATGCTGGTTTATACGAATATCGCGAAAAGCTACCAGCCCTCCGCGGATGAGATTGAGTGGATCTCGATCCAGATGAAGGATGGTTACACTCGATATCATGATAGTTCCTACCCGGATTATTTCGCGGAAAAGACCAGCGGGGTTCGGCTGACGGATCCGGAAATGAAGCAGCTCGTCTCCGAGTGCCTTGCCAAAACCGTGAACGGCGAGGATAAGGATATCTATAATTCCCAGAGCTATCGTGTCCCGGTTGCCATTTCCACAGGCGGAATGCCGACATACCGGACGATCACGTTTTCCCGTAAGGACTATGCGCGCCTGGTCGAGCGGATGGGCGAGCAGGATTCCTTCCGTGAGGTGTACCGTCTGCCGGAGAACCCGTACGGCGTCAGTATCGAGGGCTTCTCCGATGAGGAGGCGAGGGAGATATACGAAGTGATGCGCCAGGAGGCAGAAGAGCTTCCCTTTGAGACGTGGTATCTGATCGCGGAGAACCAGAATTACGATAATGGATATTCCAGAATGAATATGGTCACCATCGTAGAGAAGATCGATGGGTATCTTTATTCCTCCGTCATGAGTCCTAGCACCGAGATGCCAAAGACGACCCTTGCCCTCGCGGAGAAATCCATAAGCCACGGCGAAGTGGAAAAGGTCCTTGATGAGCTGAAACAGGAGGTGACAAGCGGGGAGATCAATTTCTGGATTGAGCTTATGGTCACCGATCCGGAGAACGAAATGCAGGCTTACCGAAGCTATTATGCGCATGCAGATAATTATGACGATGAGCAAATATGCGATGTGGGCGGTGAGATCACAGCAGAGGATGCCATCCGGATCTTAGAGTCCGCGGATCCGGAGCCGGATCTGTCACACCACCTGTTCCGGGTGAATGGCGATTTTTCGCATTATGAAACCGGTGAGGGCTTCTCGACGCAGTTTTACGTCACACTTCCGGATGATATTGCCGAGGAGTACTTCCCGGAAGGACTGTTTGTTCCGATAGAATAAAATGTGCAAAATGAATGAAGGGCTGACGCAAACGATGCGCCAGCCCTTCGTTCATTTTGCACACGGCCGTCCGAAGGTAAATGTGGATTTAAGCCTGCTTCTTGTGCGTGTATTTCTCCTCGCAGTACTTGCAGCGGTAGGTCTCGGTGGCTTCGTCAGCCAGGAAGAAGACCTGGGGGAGCTCCTGCTCGATCGAGGTGATGCAGCGGGGATTCTTGCAGGAGATCACGTTCGTGATCTGCTTCGGAAGAGTCAGAGCCTTTTTCTCGACGATCTTGGAGTCCTTGATGATGTTGACCGTGATGCCCTTATCGATGTAGCCCAGGACATCGAGATCCACGACGTCAAGGCCGCCCTCGATTTTGATGATGTCCTTGCGGCCGTGCTTGTTGGAATGGGCGTTTTTGATGATGGCGACCTGGCAGTCCAGCTTGTCAAGTCCCAGATATTTGTAGATGCGCATGCTCTTGCCGGCCTTGATGTGGTCGAGCACGATGCCCTCGCGCAGTTCTCCGACGTTTAACATCTCTTTTCAGCCTCCCTTCCTAAAAATCCTGTGCGGTTGCGGACGGGATGTCCTCAGCGCTCAGGGTGCCGTTCCATCTCAGGAGCGTCAGGATCAGTGCCATACGGATGTACTTGCCGTACTGTGCCTGCTTGAAATAGGCGGCGCGGGGATCGTCATCGACCTCGACAGAGATCTCGTTGACACGCGGCAGCGGGT
>CAMOGO010000068.1 GCA_946614075.1 uncultured Lachnospiraceae bacterium
TACTTTGTGCTGCCTGGCATGACCAGCAAGGATATGGTGATTTTTGATGTCAATCCGGATGAGGTCAGAGGCGTTGAGGAGTTTGAGGCTTCCTTTGAGCTGGTCGCAAGTGACGGCTTCGGCAACTGGGGAGATACCCTTCTTACGACCGAGCCTGCTGTCGTGACCTACCCGCCGCAGATCTGGGGCGAGTATGAAAATGCCGGACTGACCATGACGATCCGCCCGAGAATCAATGAGCTTGTCACGGTTGAGACTCCGGAAGAGGGCGAGGCGATCTTTATCGTTTCCGAGACCGAGTCCAAGGAAGCCGGCGGCGGAGCTGACGGTGCCGGAGAGCTTTTCCGCATCCTGAAGGTTACGGAGGATGAGGCCAACGAGATGCTTTGCTACGATATGAGCGGCAGAGTGGTCTTTGCTTCCGATATGGACCGTAATTTCTACGTGATCGAGCATCCGACCGATGTCCGCTATGATCGTGCGACCGTCGAGGAGATGTACGAGGATCAGGATCAGTGGACGATGCTGACCGAGTGGGCTTCCGAGGAGGCGAGAGACCGCTTCATGGAGGAAAACTGGGAGCAGCTGTTCAACGAGTTCCGCGGAAATACGACCGTCGATATGTACCTCAACCGGATCCTCTATCTGGATGATGTAAACTACACTGTCAGCACGAACGAGTTTGGCCCGCTTTCGCCGAATGAGGAAGTAGATCCGTCTCCTTACCTGCATGCCATGATGAACTCCTGGTTCCTGTCGACTGACCTGGAGAAGGGCCCGGACGGCGAGTATGCTGTGATCAATTTCCCGGATTATGATGCCCGCATGGATTTCTTCTTTGTTAAGGATACCAACGTCATCCGCGTTATCCAGGGTGAGAACGAGGAGTACTATGAGGCTCCTTACTGGGTCGAGGGCTATGGCTATGCATACCTCATTCAGGGTTGGTATGACGAACTCGCCGTGGCAGAGGGCCTGAAAGAGGCAGATGACTCTCTTGACGGTTTCATCGGCTCCTGGGCTGAGAAGATCGCAGGCCGCGGCTATGTCGAAATCTCCGACAGCATGATCCCCGGCGTCGCAAACATCGACGTCAACTGGCCGGAAAGCGCCGCTACGATGCATACCTGGAGACTGGTAGGCAGCCTCGATGAGGAAGGAAAGCTGGTCTACACCAATGGTCAGCACTCTGTCGAGACCTATGACTCCGACGGCGCCCTCACCGATTGGGAAGACTTCGAAGGTGAGACCGGATGCTTCTATCTGAATGATGCTGGTGAGCTTTGCTGGCAGAACGACTCCGATGAGATGGACGATGTCAGCGAGTTTATCGCCGTTGATTTCTACGAAATGGAAGACGCACAGTAAAAGACAGGGGGTGACAACGGGGACGGTTCGGTGACAATGGGGACGGTGACAATGGGGACGGTTCTCAGTGTCACCCCTCGGTGACACTGAGAACCGTCCCCATTGTCACCGAACCGTCCCCACTGTCACGTCCCCACTGTCACACTCAGAACCGTCCCCACTGTCACACTCAGAACCGTCCCCGTTGTTGATCAAAGTTAATATTGCCTAACACACACTTCTTCCCTTATGATAGGCCTGTAAATTAATCAACAGCCTTTATTAAAGGGCACCTGATCAGGAGGAATGGAAGATGCCAGAAATTTTCCGAAATAACAAAGCTACCATCTCCAAGTACGAGGGAGAGGAGCTGAATCCGAAATATGCGAAGCTGGCTAGAAGAATCACCGACAACGTAAAGCATAAAATCCGGGGAATCAAGTCCACGGATCCGGAGTACTGGGGACTGCGCGAGGTTCTCAATGAGGAAGAGGTCGATGTCGCCCTCACGATGAAGCTGCGTCAGTTTTATACCTTTGATGAGCTCGTCAAGATGAATGAAAAGCAGTTCACCCCGGAGCACCTGAAGGAGATCCTGGACCTGATGGCGGTCCATGGCATCCTGGAGTATGACTACGGCGATCACTACGATGACAATGGCCCGACCAAGGAGCTGGACCCGGCAGACAAGCGCTACCGTATTTCCTTCTTTGTCCCGGGAAGCGCAGAGCTGTTCAATTCCTCCGTCGACCGCATCGAGAAAAATCCGCCGGTCGCTTCGTTCTTTGAGCGTATGACCTTCCTGCCGCTCGAGGATGTCACCCCTATGGTACGTCCCGGCGGAAACGGCATCGGCATGCATGTCATCCCGGTCGAGAAGGAAGTCAGCATGCATAATGAGGCCCTGAAGATCGAGAAGATCTCCTACTGGCTGCAGAAATATGACGGACATCTGTCCGCAGGCATCTGCTCCTGCCGTGCTTCCCGCGCGATGCTCGGCGAGGGCTGCACCGACGACTGCAACGATTGGTGCATCCAGGTCGGCGACATGGCGGACTACACCGTCGAGACCGGAAGAGCGCACTACATCACCAAGGAAGAGGCGCTCGAGATCCTCAAGAGAGCTGAGGAGAACGGCTACGTCCATCAGACCACCAACATCGACGGCGCCGATCACATTTTTGACATCTGCAACTGCAACGTACAGATCTGCAACGCACTGCGTACCGCGTTCCTGTACAATACCCGCAACCTTTCCAAGAGTGCCTACACGGCTGAGGTTGACAAGGACAAATGCGTCGCCTGCAACCGCTGCGTAGAGGTCTGCCCGGCCGGCGCGCTGCGTCTGGGTCAGAAATTTACCGACAAGAACGGAAAGGAGATCAAATATCCGAAGCAGCCGCTGCCGGATGCGATCCGCTGGGGTAAGTACGCATGGGATGAGAATTATCGCGATACCGCCCGTGTCAACACGCACAAGACCGGCTCCTCCCCTTGTAAGGCAGCCTGCCCGGCTCATGTTCCGGTACAGGGATACCTGGCGATGGCCAAGGAGGGTCGCTACGATGACGCCCTCGCTTTGATCAAGAGAGAGAATCCGTTCCCGGCAATCTGCGGACGTGTCTGCAACAAGCTTTGCGAGGAAGCCTGCACGAGAGGCAAGATCGATAAGGCCGTTTCCATCGACGAGGTCAAGAAGTTCCTTGCCGAGCGTGATCTCCATGCCGAGACCCGCTACGTTCCGAAGAAGCGCATCAACAACCTGACCGGCGAGTGGAATCAGAAAATCGCAATCATCGGCGCAGGCCCTGCAGGCCTTAGCTGTGCATATTATCTTGCCGAGCGCGGCTATCATCCGACCGTTTTCGAGAAAAACGCGAAGCCGGGCGGCATGATGACCTACGGTATCCCGACCTACAAGCTGCAGAAGGACGTCATCGAGGCTGAGATCGACGTCATCCGCGCATTGGGCGTAGAGATTCGCTGCAACTGCGAGGTTGGCAAGGATATTACCATTCAGGAGCTCAAGGAGCAGGGCTATCAGGCCTTCTACCTGGCCATCGGATGCCAGGGCGGACGCCTTCCGGGCGTTCCGGGCGAGGATGCCGAGGGCACCGATTTCGCCGTACATTTCCTGAGCGAAGCCCTGAGCCACCCCGATACGAAGCTGAAGGGCAACGTGGTTGTCGTCGGCGGCGGCAACGTCGCGATCGACTGCGCGAGAACCGCACACCGCTTTGGACCGGACAGCGTCTCCATGTACTGCCTGGAGTCGAGAGACACCATGCCGGCATCCCGCAACGAGATCGAGGAGGCTGAAGGAGAAGAGGTCAAGATCGAGGCCGGCTGGGGTCCGAAGGAAGTCCTGAAGGACGAGAACGGCCATGTCTGCGGCATCGTCTTTAAGCGCTGCGTCTTCACCATCGATCCCGCGACCGGAGCCTTCTCGCCGAAGTACAATGAGGAAGAGACCGTGACCGTGCCCGCCGATACCGTGATCTTCGCGATCGGTCAGGCAATCGAGTGGGGCGGCCTGCTCGAGGGCACCGGCGTGACCTTCTCCCGCGGCAAATATCCGGCAGCGGACAAGTTCACCTACCAGACCGAGGATCCGGCGATCTTCGTCGGCGGCGACGTCTTCACCGGACCGAAATTCGTCATCAACGCCATCGGCGCCGGCCACGAGGCGGCTGAGTCCCTCGCCCGCTTCGTCTCGGAGAACAACGTCTCCCAGACCATCGGCCGCGACCGCCGCTTCTTCAAGCCGCTCGATGTCGACAACATCACCATCGAGTCCTACGACGAGGCTGGCCGTCAGGAGCCTGCCTGCGCACACCTGGCAGATCCGGGACACTCCTTCGAGGATCCGAGACTGGTATTCACCGAGGAGCAGGTCAAAACAGAGGCATCCCGCTGCCTGTCCTGCGGCATGACCATCGTAGACGAGAACAAGTGCATCGGCTGCGGTCTGTGCACAACCCGGTGCGAATTCGACGCGATCCACTTAAAGCGCGATCATCCGGAAATGTCCGACTACCGCCGCGCGGAGGATAAGGTCACAGGCCTCCTGTCCTACGCAGCACCGCGTGCCGTCAAGATCCTTTTAAACAGCGGCTCCGAGGAGGCCAAGGAAATGGCGAAGAAGCGCAAAGCTTACAAGCAGGATCCGACCAAGCCTCACACCGGAAATGCAGTAGACATTGAAGAAATGATGAAGTAAAATAAATAAGAGAGGCAAGACCAGGCAGAGGCAGAATATAGCCTCTGCCTGTTTTCGTCTGTAGTGGTGCGAGAGCACGAAGTGCGGAGCGATGCGTATGCTTTCATACGATATGGAGCAATGCGACGCGTTGCTCCCGAGTTTTTTATACATACATTTCTCATCAGGGTTATATTGCTATGAATAAAGAGAGCAGTGAAATCAAAAAAAACCAGGAATTATTCGAAAAAATGCCTGTGCCTAAGGCGCTGGCATCCATGGCGATCCCGACGATCATCGGACAGCTGATCATCCTGATCTACAATATGGCGGACACTTTTTTCATCGGAAAGACGAATAATCCGTTCATGGTAGCAGGCGCATCGTTGATCCTGCCGATATTCAATCTGTCCATCGCCTTTGCCAATATTGCAGGAACCGGCGGCGGAACCCTGATCGCCCGTCTTCTGGGGCAGAAGAGGATACCGGAAGCAAAAAGCGTAGCCGCTTTCAGCTTCTATTTTACCCTGGCAGCAGGCGCCCTTTTCTCCCTCCTGATGGGACTCTTCATGGAGCCGATTCTGCTCCTGCTCGGCGCAAGCGACGCTACCTTCGGCTATGCGAAGGCGTACTCGACCTGCGTCATCGTCATCGGCGCGATCCCGACGGTCATGTGCATGACCCTGTCAAATCTTCTGCGAAATGCCGGACAGGCCAAACAGGCAGGCTTCGGCATGGCCTTAGGCGGCCTGACCAATATCGCACTGGATCCTCTGTTCATGTTTGTCATCCTGCCCCCGGGCAATGAGATCCTCGGTGCCGGCATCGCCACCGCACTTTCCAACTTCATCGGCCTGATCTACCTGTTTATCGTATTCCGGCGGCTGAAAAGCGAGGTTCTGGATTTTAACCCGAAAAACCTTTTCCCGAGCAGCGCGCTCCTCGCGTCGTTCTTCGCGGTGGGCCTTCCCGCCGCCGTCGGCCCCTTCCTCTTTGACCTGGACTACATGGTCCTGGACCGCCTCATGGCAGGACACGGCGACGTCGCCCTCGCTGCCATCGGCATCGTCCTGAAGGTCGAGCGAATACCGCTGAATACAGGCATCGGCCTCTGCCTCGGCATGGTACCGCTTGCCGCCTACAATTTCTCCTCCGGTAACCACAAACGGATGGAGGAGGTCCTGCGCACCGCCAGACTAGCCGGCATCCTTGTGAGCATCGTCAGCATCCTTTTCTACGAGATATTTGCCGAGCAGTTCATCGGGATCTTCATCAAGGACGCCGACACCGTCCTCTACGGAGCCCAGTTCTTAAGGATCCGCGCCATCGCCACGATCCTGATGTTCCTAAGCTTCGTCTACGTCCACTTTTTCCAGTCCGTCGGACGCGGCGATTACGCTTTGGGCCTCGTGGTCATGCGCTGGATCGCCGTCAATATCCCGATGCTCTTCCTCCTGAACTGGATCTTTGGCATGTACGGACTCGCCTGGGCCCAGTTCGTAAGCGACACCATCGTCGCCCTGCTGTCGTACCTCGTCTACCGCAGCTTCCGGAAAAAGCTGCAGATCTAAAAAAGGGCTGCCGCATCAGCGGCAGCCCTCAATTATTATCTTTCCCACTTCCAGCCGGCGACCTCCGGGAGATCCTGGCCATACATGTGGATATACTGCTTGTGCTCCACCAGCTTATCATTCATCTTCTGGTAGAGGTACGCGCCACGGTTGCCGAGCTGCGGCAGATGCTTCAGCGCCTCAAGGACGAGGTGGAAGCGGTCGCAGTCATTCTGCACGCGGACATCGAAAGGCGTCGTGATGGTGCCTTCCTCCTTGTAGCCGCGGACGTGCATCAGGCGGTTGTTGTGGCGGCGGTAGGTCAGCTCATGGATGAGCGACGCATAGCCGTGGAAATTGAAA
>CAMOGO010000069.1 GCA_946614075.1 uncultured Lachnospiraceae bacterium
GGTGGTGACACTGAGACCCGTCCCCGTTGTCACCCTGAGAGCCGTCCCCCCTGTCACCCCCACTGTCATCCCCACTGTCACAACCTTAATGTTTCATCTGATAGAATCCAACCTTCTTATATACCTTGGACAGTGTCTTGTTGGCGATGTAGGAAGCTTTTTCCGCTCCTTCGCGATAGACGGAGTCGAGATAAGCCTTGTCCTGCAGGAGACGGTTGGTCTCCTCGCGGATCGGACGCAGGGCGTCTGCGACAGCCTCGCCGACGGCGGGCTTGAAGACACCATAGCCCTTGCCCTCAAACTCCTTCTCGATCTCGTCGTAGGTCTTGCCGGTCACGGCGGAGTAGATATTCATCAGGTTTGCGACGCCGGGCTTATTCTCCCGGTCAAAGCGGACGCAGTTCTCCACGTCGCTGTCGGTGATGGCGCGCTTGAACTTACGGGCGATGACGTCCGGCTCGTCCATCAGGAAGACGCAGCCCTCCGGCAGAGATTTGGACATCTTGGCGGTCGGGGTCGTCAGGCCGTAGACGCGGGCGCCTGCCTTCGGGATAAAGGCCTCCGGGACACGGAATACCTCTCCGTAGAGATTGTTGAAGCGGTTTGCGATGTCACGGGTCAGCTCGACGTGCTGTCTCTGGTCCTCGCCGACCGGCACGTAGTGAGGCTGATAGAGCAGGATATCCGCGGCCATCAGGGCCGGGTAGGTGAACAGACCGGCGTTGATATTGTCCTTATGTTTGTCCGCCTTGTCCTTGAACTGAGTCATGCGGGACAGCTCACCGAACATCGTGTAGCAGTTCAGCACCCAGGCGAGCTGAGCGTGTGCCGGCACGTGGGACTGGACAAAGAGCGTGTTCTTCGCCGGATCCAGGCCGCAGGCGATGTACTGCGCGAGCTGCGTGACCGTACGCTTCCTGAGGTCGGCAGGGTCCTGGCGAACCGTGATCGTATGCATATCCGCCATGAAATAGTAGCACTCGTAATCATTGACCCGCTCGGCCCAGTTCTTGATGGCTCCCAGATAATTTCCCAGGTGCAGGTCTCCGCTCGGCTGAATGCCTGACAGCATGATTTTCTTTTCTTCCATGGTCGTTTTCCTCCTGAAAAAATAGCGTAGGCTGCTGACTGAAAAGGCAGCCTGCTTTAGAAATATATTCTATCATAAGCGAAAAAGGCACGCAAGAGGAAACGAAAAAGGGTGAGCCCCCGGAAGTCACGCAGGCATAAATGAAAAAGGGCGTGACCTTGAAGTCACGCCCGGATATCCGATCTGATTTGAAAAAGGATTTAGGCTTCCTTGCCCAGGAGTGCCTGCTCCACAAAGCCCTTGCCGAAGGAGACAAACAGCCCGCAGAAAATGTAGGCAAATACGATCTCAACCAGAGATGCGGAGAAGCCGAGATTGATCACACCGATCAGGAAGAACAAAGTGAAGCTTCCGATCCAGAGGATGCCGGCCTGTGTTCTGTCCATCTTGTCCGTAAAAGCGATGCTCGGAAGGATGAGAAGAGCGTAGACATTTGCTCCCAAAAGAAGCGTCGTTTCATTCCAACATCCTAAAAGAGCAAGAACAACCAATGAGATTGTCAGGATGCCGGGAACCGACATACACCAGTTTTTGAACCACTTTTCCTGCATATAATAGCCTCCTTCTGCTTGGTTTATACGTGCACCACGCCATCTTCACAGCAGAATGAAGAGCGTGCCTGATGGAAATTATTATAACGGCAGGAAGTCTGATTTTCAATATCATTCTTGTGAATTCTACCTTGAAATGGTTGGAAGAAATTGATATGATCGATCCGTCAGTGAATGGCTTAGCATTAACCCTATATTTTGATGGATACTATGAAGGTGAGGTATTTTTTCTTCAGTATTCTGGCGGCGCTTGTTGGCGTATTGGCGTCCGGCAGCTTAGAGGAACCCCGGTTTTTAAGTAAACTGCTGTTGAAATATGGAAAAAGCGATGCTATAATGCGAACGCTTATGAAAGCAGAAAAATGCGGAAACTTAAGGTAAAATCACAGATTATCATAGATAAAAAAGAGGTAAAGTATGCATTGGTCAGACGCTATCGCAGAGAAAATCATCGCTCGTAACCCGGAAAAGGAAGAGTACGTTTGTGCTGCCGGCATCAGCCCGTCCGGCTCGATCCACATCGGAAACTTCCGTGACATCGCCACCAGTCTGTTTGTCGTAAAGGCGCTTCAGAGACAGGGGAAAAAGGCTCGTCTGCTGTTTTCCTGGGACGAGTTTGACCGTATGAGAAAGGTCCCGAAGAATGTCTCTGCCATCCGCGACGACTTCGAGCCCTATATCGGCTACCCTTACGTAGATGTTCCGAACCCCTTCGAGGAGGGAAACGGTACCTACGCTACGTATTTTGAGGAGGAGTTTGAACGCTCCATCAAAAAATTCGGAATCGAGCTGGATTACCGCCATCAGGCTGAGATGTACCGCAGCGGAAAATATGCGGATCACGTGATCCATGCCCTGAAAAAGAGAAAAGAGATCTTTGATATCCTGGATCGCTTCCGTACCCAGGACGCCGAGGAGGGCGAGCGCGACGCGTACTATCCCGTCAGCATCTACTGCCCGCAGTGCAAGAGAGACACGACAAAGATCCTTTCCCTGTCTGACGACTGCCTGGAGGCGGAGTACGAGTGCAAGTGCGGCCATCACGGAACCTTCCGCTTTGACAAGGATTTCAACTGCAAGCTGGCCTGGAAGGTCGACTGGCCGATGAGATGGATGTACGAGGGCGTCGATTTTGAGCCGGGCGGCAAGGATCACGCAAGCCAGAACGGCAGCTACGCCACCAGCAAGGTCATCGCCAAGGAGATTTTCGGCATCGAGGCTCCGATGTTCCAGGGCTATGAGTTCATCGGCATCAAGGGCACGACCGGCAAGATGTCCGGCTCGAGCGGCCTGAACCTGACGCCTGAGACCCTGCTCAAGATCTATCAGCCGGAGGTCATCCTGTGGCTGTATTCCCGCGTGGAGCCGAACAAAGCCTTCGATTTCTGCTTTGACGACGGCATCCTGCGCCAGTACTTTGAGTTTGACAAGCAGTACAATGCCTACGCAGACGGCACGGCCGACGAGCATGTGCGATCCATCATGGAAAACTGCCTGATACCCGGCCATGAGATCAAGACCGTCCCGATGGCACACCTGGTGCAGCTCGGCTCTATCGTTGATTTCAATGTTCCGATGATCGAGGTCGTCTTTGAGAAGATCGGCACGCCTTACAAGTACGAGGATTTCAAGGAGCGCCTGGATCTCGCGAAATACTGGCTGGAGCAGTGCTCCCCGGAGAACGCGAACAAACTCCTGCCTTTTAGGAACTGGGACGTCTACGAGACCCTCTCCGTTGAGGAGAAAAAGGAAGTCGCCCTGCTCTTTGACTATCTGGGAAGTGCGACCTATACGATGGATGAGCTGCAGACGAAGCTTTACGACATTCCAAAGGAGGTCTTCGGAGCCGACACAGCCGACCTGAAGAAGATCCAGGGAGCCTTCTTCAAGGCCGTCTATCAGCTGCTTCTGGGAAAGGACAAGGGACCGCGTCTGTACCTGTTCCTTTACGCGATCGAGAAGGACCGCTTCCTGTCCCTGCTTGATTTCTCAACGGCTAAGACCGAGGAGGAGCTGCACGCTCACGATGAGCCGGCCGAGGAAGCTGCCGAAGAGGCTCATGAGGCAGTAGTGCTTGGCGAGCCGGATCCGGTGAAGGAGATCGAGCCTGAGATCAGCGCGGAGGATTTCTTCCGGGTTGACCTGCGCGTCTGCCAGATCCTCAAGTGCAAGGAGATCCGCAAGTCCCGCAACTGCTACGAGCTGACCCTCGACGATGGCCTGGACAAGCGCACCATCGTCTCCAGCATCGTTCCTTACTACAAGGCAGAGGAGCTTGTCGGAAAGAAGATCATCGTCGTAGCGAACCTGGCACCGCGCCGCATCACCGGCGTCACCTCCCAGGGCATGCTGCTGGCCGCCACCAATAACGCCTGCGGCTGCAAGGTCATCTTTGTAGACGACGCCGTACCCGTCGGGACGAGGATTTGCTAGGTGAAATAGATATAGATTATAATGGCGCCACCAGCGGATTACTTCCGCTGGCGGCGCTTGCTTTACAATGACGTCAAGGTGATTTATAATGTATATGCCTTTTGTTTTTAGTAATATTTGGCCGAGCAAAAAGAATACATTAGGAGGAGAGAAAAATGATAGACGCAAGAGCATTGGCACATTCCGTACAGGATTTCGTAGTTGACTTCCGCCACGATATTCATGCACATCCGGAGCTGGCATGGCATGAGTTCCGTACCTGCGACCGTATCTGCGAAGAGCTGGATAAGGCAGGCATTTCCTACAAGCGCATGGATCCCACGGGCGTCCTTGCCGAGGTAAAGGGTAAGAAGGGCGAGGGCAAGACTGTTCTTTTGCGTGGCGATATTGATGCACTCCCGATCCACGAAAAGACGGGACTGCCTTTTGCCAGCACGAACGACGGCGTGATGCATGCCTGCGGTCACGACACCCATGGTGCAATGCTTCTTGGTGCTGCGAAGTGCGTCAAGTCTGTGGAAGATGAGTTTGCCGGAACGGTTAAGTTCCTGTTTCAGCCGGCAGAGGAGGTCGGGCAGGGAGCCAAGGCCATGATCGCCCAGGGAGCTCTGGAAAATGTAGACTATGTTTTCGGTACCCATATCGCCTCTGAGCTGGAGTGCGGCCATATCTATATCACGGATCGCCCGAGCTATGCGTCAGCGTTCCATTTCCTGATCCGTCTGAAAGGCCTGGCGAGCCATGGCGGTGCTGAGCCTCACAAGGGTCACGATGCTGCAGTAGCCGGCTCTGCACTGGTTATGAATCTGCAGACCATGGTTTCCCGCGAGTTTGACCCGCAGCAGCCTGTCGTCGTATCTGTCGGAAAGATCACCTGCGGCAAGCAGTACAATATCATCGCGGATACCTTTGAGTGTGAAGGAACGATCCGTACCTTCAGCCGCGAGCTGAACAGCCACATGCAGGAGATCATGGAACGTATCGCGGCACATACGGCGGAAACTTTCCGCTGTGAAATGGATGAGGTGAAGCTGACCCTGGTTGCAGAGGTCCTGAGCAATGATCCGGAGGCCTATAAGATCGGCTGCGAAGCCGGCGAGAAGGTTGCCCCCGGAATGGTTGAGGCGCTGACTCCGACTATGGGCGGCGAGGACTTCGCCTTCTATACTCCTTTAGCTAAGGGCGCTTTCTTCTCCCTCGGCGCAGCCCTGCCCGATGAGAACGGAAAGCTTTATCCCCTGCACAATGAGCATGTCCGCATGAATGAGGCAGCCTTTGAGACAGGTGTCGCCCTTTATATCCAGGTAGCGATGGACGCACTGGCGCATTAAACATTTACGTATCATGCCGGGCAGGACCTTTAAACATCCGGTTGAAAAGGCCTTGCCCGGTCTGCATAAGGGGAGCCTGACACTGCATCAGGGGCTTATAGCAGTGTATTGGGGAAGCCTGGATTTGTATGGGGGATAATATGGATACCGTAAAGCTCGATACCCGGAAAACCGTTCTGGTTGGCATGGCATTTCTTTCGATCTGCGCTTTCTGGCAGATGTACAATAATGTCATCCCGCTGATCCTGACCAACACCTTTCACCTGAACGAAACCATCTCAGGCGTGATCATGGCCGCGGACAACGTCCTGGCATTGTTCCTGCTGCCGCTTTTCGGCGGCCTGAGTGACAAATGCCAGACACGCATCGGCCGTCGCCGGCCATTTGTCCTCGCGGGAACGATCGCAGCGGTCATCCTGATGATGCTTCTGCCTCTTTTGGATGACAGCTATTTTACCGCAGCAGCGACCTGGAAGCTGGCCGCCTTCATCGGAATCCTGGGCTGTCTTCTCGTAGCCATGGGAACCTACCGTTCCCCGGCCGTCGCCCTGATGCCGGATGTCACACCGAAGCCCCTGCGCAGCCGCGCAAATGCCATCATCAACCTGATGGGCGCGATCGGCGGCATCCTCTACCTGATCATCACGACCATTCTCTACTCCGAAAGCCGTACCGCCGGTATGGAGCACGTCAGCTACGTACTGCTCTTTGCCATCGTAGCCGGGATCATGATCCTGGCCGTCGTCATCCTCATGACGATGGTCGATGAGCCGAAACTCGCGGCCAAGGCAGAGGCTTACGAAAAAGAGCACCCGGAGGATAATCTGGCCGTTGTCGACGAGAGCGGTACCGAGAAGCTCCCGGCGGATGTCAAACGCAGCCTGGCCTTCCTTCTGGTCTCGATTGCCCTCTGGTTCATCGCCTACAACGCTGTCGAAACCTGGTTCACGACCTTTGCCAATAAGATGTGGAATATGGCCCTGGGCTCGGCATCCCTTT
>CAMOGO010000070.1 GCA_946614075.1 uncultured Lachnospiraceae bacterium
GAGCGTGAAGGCAGCCGAGGAGGCTTACCTGCGCGGTGAGGAGGACCTTGGAGAGGACGAGGAGTACGAGGAGTACGAGCGCGAGAAGTACGAGGATTACGACGAATACGAGAACTATGATGAGGATGAGGAGGTTAACACCCGCTTTGAAAAGGTCATCCTCGGCATCGGTATCGCCGTCGCAGCTGTGATTCTTGTGCTTGCGATCTATGCCGTCGGAACCGTGACAGGATTGTTTAACCGCCGTCCTTCCGGTGATATCACCGTGACGACGGAGGAGGATACCAACGCCACACAGGTAGCGATGCCGAGTGTCGTCGGAAAGAACGTTGTGGAAGCTCAGACAGAGCTTGATCTGGTCGGACTGCATGCCCGTGTTGTCATCAAGGTGGATAATACCGCCGATGTCAACGAGGTCGTCGGACAGGAATATGAGCCTGGTACGATGATCGACGTTGGCTCCTATGTCGTCCTGTATGTCAATTCCGAGGATAATACGACAGCGGTTCCGAAGGGACTTAAGGGTCTTACGATCACCGCGGCACGTACCGCGATCTCCGGTGCGGATCTCTTTGTCAGCACGCAGTATGAGTACAGTGATACGATCGCCAAGGGCATCGTCATCCGTGTCGATCCGGCAGAGGGCACAGAGCTGACCAAGTGGGAGACGGTTACCGTCTACGTCAGCAAGGGCTCTGAGGCGGATGAGAAGACCGTTACGGTACCGAGCGTCGTCGGATACCATATCGATGATGCAAAGGATATTCTGGAGTCCTACGGCCTGGTTGTCAGCCCGTCCGAGTCCAGCTCCGATACCGTCCAGAAGAATTACGTCATCAGCCAGTCTGATTCCGGAAAGACCGTACAGGCCGGTACCACGATTTACGTTGTAGTCAGCACCGGCAGCGCCAATGTCGTTGTCCCGAGCGTGCTTGGAAAGACCTTCGAGGATGCGAAGTCGACCCTGGAGGCAGCTGGTCTGTACATTGGTTCGAACCCGACCAAGGTCGCATCCGATACCTACGCAGAGGGTCTGGTCGTCTCCCAGAGTGTGAAGAGCGGCGACAAGGTCACGATGGGAACCGTCATCACCGTTTCCATTTCGACGGGACCGGAGACTTCCGCGGAACCGACCGAGACCGAGACGCCTGCTACCCAGGCACCGGTTACGGACCCTGTAACGGAGCCTGTGACTGAGCCGCCTGTAACGGATCCTGTGACGGATGCGCCTGGCACGGACCCTGTGACCGGGCCTGTTACCCAGGAACCTGTTACGCAGGCACCGCCGGATACCGAGGCGCCTGTGACGGATCCGCCTGTCACGGATCCGCCGGTTACCGATCCGCCTGTCACGGATCCTGTTACTGAGGCACCTGTAGAGACGCCGGCTGCCGCCCAGGAGGCACCTGCGGAGTAGGCATATGAAGGGTAAAATCATAAAGGGCATTGCCGGATTCTACTATGTCCACGATGGACACAGCAAGGTCTACGAATGCAAGGCAAAGGGCATTTTCCGGAACCGGAACATCAAGCCGCTCGTCGGAGACGATGTGGAGTTTGAGGTCCTCGATCCGGAAGAATGCACGGGCAATATCATACAGATCCTTCCGCGAAGCAGCCGGCTGATCCGGCCGGCTGCCGCGAATGTCGATCAGGCAGTTATTGTTTTTGCGACCAAAGAACCGATCCCAAACTTTTCGTTGCTGGATCGGTTTTTGATTATCATGGAGCAGCAAGGCTGCCCGGTCCGGATTTTATTCGGAAAGTCGGATCAGGCTGATGAGGCGGAATGCGACCATCTGCGCCGCATTTACCGCGACAGCGGAAGCCCTGTTTCCTTCGTCAGCACCTATACCGGGGAGGGGCTGGATTCCGTCCGGGATATGCTCCGGGGCAAGACATCCATCCTGGCCGGACCATCCGGCGTCGGGAAAAGCTCCCTGTTAAACAGTCTGGTGAAGGACGCACACATGGAGACCGGGACTCTTTCCCGGAAGATCGCACGCGGAAAGCAGACGACGAGACACTCGGAGATTTTCTTCGTAGAGGACGATACCTTCCTGATCGATACGCCAGGTTTTTCCTCGCTTTGGGTCGAGGGGATCGAGGCCGAGGACTGCCGGGAGTATTTCCGCGAATTTGAGCCATACTGGAACCAATGCCGGTTTCCCGACTGCCGGCATATCAATGAGCCGGACTGCAGGATCCGTGAGGCTGTGGCGGAGGGAGCGATCAGCAAGGAGCGCTATGAGTCCTACTGCCAGCTGTACGCGGAACTGAAGGATAAAAGAAAATATTGATGTGAGTAACAGGGGAGGGCGAGAACATGAAGTATATTCTTTCACCGTCTATTCTGTCGGCGGATTTCGGAAAGCTGGGAGAACAGGTTCGCACGATCGGCGAGGCCGGAGCAGAGTATGTGCACATCGATGTTATGGATGGCATGTTTGTTCCGCAGATCACCTTTGGCATGCCGGTGATCAAGACGCTGCGCCGCTATACCGAGAAGGTATTCGACGTGCATCTGATGATCGAGGATCCCGACCGTTATGTCGAGGATTTCAAGGAGGCAGGAGCCGATATCATCACGGTTCACGCCGAGGCCTGCCGTCATCTGGACCGGACGATCTCCCATATTCATCAGTGCGGGGCAAAGGCAGGCGTGGCCCTGAATCCGGCCACATCTCTGACGTCCTTAGAGTATGTACTGGACGCGGTCGACATGGTCCTCATCATGACCGTCAATCCGGGCTTTGGCGGGCAGAGCTATATCCCTTATTGTACCGAAAAGGTGCGGGCTCTCAGAGAGTGGTGCAAGCGCAAAGGATTGTCAATCGACATCGAGGTGGACGGCGGGATTACCCCGAAGAACGCCCGCATGATCATGGATGCCGGGGCCAATGTCCTGGTAGCCGGTTCGGCTGTCTTTAAGGGCGACATCGCCGAGAACGTAAAGGCCTTCCGCCAGGTGATGAGCGAGAAGGAAAACGGCGTAGTCCTGCTGTAGAAAACGTGGGAATGCGTTTATCAGAAGAAAGGCGAGAAAGCCTGTCAGGAGACGCACGCAAGGAGGGAATGGGATTGACGATCGGGATTATATCCGGGGGCTCGGTTGACCTTGACTTTGTAAAAAGCTTCCAAAGCGAGGTAGACTGCTTCATCGCGGCAGACCATGGGATGGATGCGGCAAGAAAGCTTGACATCATCCCGCAGATGATCCTGGGAGATTTCGATTCGGCCTCGGAGGAGAGCCTGGCATACTTTCGCCGCTTTCCGGAGATCCGATGGGAGAAGCATCCCGTGGAAAAGGACGAGACGGATACCGAGCTCGCTTTGAGGCTGGCAGTTGAGAGAAAGCCGGACCGCATCCTGCTCTTTGGCGCGACCGGGACCAGGCTGGACCATACGATGGGAAATATCCAGATCTTGAAGCAGGCTCTGGATGCCGGCGTCCCCGCGCAGATCCTGGATCCGCACAACCGGATCTATCTGGTGCAGGGGAGCAGGACATTTTTCAAAAAGGATTTATTCGGCGACTATCTTTCCTTTCTTCCCTTTGCCGGGGAGGTCAGGGGAGTGACCTTGACGGGCTTTCGGTATCCGCTCCAGGATGCCGACGTGAAGCCGGGCCTGGCGCTCACCGTTAGCAACGAGCTTGCCTGTGAGACCGGGACGCTCACCATCCAAGAGGGTATCCTGATCTGCTTTGAGACCAGGGACTAGATTTTCGCTTATCGATACAGACTTAGTTTTCAGGAGAATAATGAGAATGAACCGTATTATACTGGCCTCTCAGTCACCGAGGCGCAAGGAACTGCTGGCAAGGATCTGTCCGGAGTTTGAGGTCATCCCGTCCGGCGCCGCCGAGGTAATGGATACCCCCGACGTCCGCAAGGCCGTGGAGCACCTTGCGCTGAAGAAAGCAGAGTACATTCAGGCAGAGGATGCTATTGTAATCGGCGCTGATACAATCGTCGTACAGGATGGAAAAATCCTGGGAAAGCCGGTAGATGCCGAGGACGCTTTCCGCATGATCCGCGCGCTGTCCGGACGTGTCCATGAGGTATACACCGGATGCGCCGTGATCCTTCCCGATGGCACGAAGGAGACCTTTTCCGAGGAGACAAAGGTGCATGTGGCACCGATGACAGACCAGGAAATCCATGACTACATCGCGACGGGAGAGCCGATGGACAAGGCAGGAGCCTATGGAATACAAGGCGCCTTCGCCCCCTTCATCGTCGGGATCGAGGGAGACTACTACAATGTCGTAGGACTGCCGCTGTACCGTTTGTATCATGTGCTGAAGCAGATAGGAGAAAAGGAATGAAGAGAAGGACCGCTATAATACTGATGCTGGCTTTGTGCCTGAGCCTTTTCGGAGGCTGCAAGACAACGATCGAGTATGTTTCCCGCACCATCACGACATCGACCGCTCTGACGGAGGATCAGCTCTTCCGCATCGGAAAGGATGTTTTCAACGTCGATGAAGCGAAGGTATTTCTTCTTTCCGAGAAAAGCCGGATGGCCGGAGTCTACGGCGACCAGATTTTCGGAGTCCTTTCCGGCGGGCAGACGATCGGTGCCTACATGAAGGAGGATCTGAAGAACTTCCTCACGAAAATGATGATCCTGAATCAGATGGCTGCGGATAAGGGACTCGTGCTGAACCAGACGGAGGAAGACAGAATCCTGGCTGCCGCAACTGAGTTTTACAATGGCCTGACGACGGAGGACAAACAGTACCTGAATGCGACACAGGAGTCGGTTGAGCTTGCATTCCGGCATTATTACTGGATGCAGAAAATGATCAACAGCGTCGCCGAGGGGATGAACCTGGAGATTTCCGATGATGAAGCCCGCGTGATCCAGGTTCAGCAGATCGTCGTTTCCTCCATCGAGAAAGCCGAGCAGGTCATGTCCAAGATCCAGGACGGAAGCGAGTTCGCAAACCTGAGCGCCGTCTACAATGAATCACCTGTTTTCGACCGGACCCTTACCCGCAATGATATCGACGACACCTACGAGAACGCGGTTTTCTCCCTGTCCAACGGCGAGTACAGCACGATTTTCTCCTCCGGTGACCAGTTTTACATCGTGAAGGTGATCAATAATTACATCGTGGATCAGACGATGGCGAACAAGACTACGATCGCCAACCAGATGGTAACGGAGCAGATGAATGCGGAGTACAGTCATTACCTCGAAACCCTGGAGCCGACGCTGTTCAACGATGATGCGTGGGGGGCCCTCACCTTCGAGGACGGCTACCTCCTCGGCGGAAGCAGCTTCTACACGGTTTATTCGCATGTTTTCTCGTAATATGAATCACAACAGGCGCTGGCTTTGCCAGCGCCTGTTTTTTTAGGTGTTTTGAGTTTATTCCTCGGTGGCCGGAGCGCTCTCAGCGCCGGCGAGCTTAAGCATCAGCTCGTTGGTGCGCTTCAGGAAGGCGGCGGTGCGGTCGGCGGATAAGGATCCGTGGTTCAGAAGAGCCATATCGTAGATCTGCTCAGCGAAGAGCGATGCGTCAGCTGCGGTGTCGTGGGCCATCAGGTACTGTACCAGCGGATGGTTGGCATTTACGATGAGGGACTGGCCCATGGTGGCGAAGATGTCGTCTTCCTTACCGTTCGAGTAGCGGCGGAACATCTCCTCCATACGCTTGCTCTCCTCGGTGCGGGTGATGATGGCAGCGATGTCGTTCTGCTTCAGCTTTTCGAGGGAGACCTGAAGCTGATCGTTGTTCAGGGCTTCTTTGAAAAGGTTGCCGATGGACTCGGCCTTGGCCTTGAAAGCTTCGTCGTTCTCATCGACGTTTTCCTTCATGACGTCTGCGAGGTCGGAGTCGACGGAGACGAAGTGCAGGTCTTCGTTCTTCTGCTCGACGTAGGAGAGGAAGGCCGCGTCGATCGGGTGGGTCAGATAGACGGCGTCGAGCTTCTGCTCCTTAAACATGGCGATGTAGTGGCTCTGTGCCTTCTCGTCGCTGATGTAGAAGACGGTGTTCTCGCGGATTTCTTTATTCTCCTCGAGGCAGTCGTTTAAGGTGAGGTACTTGCCTTCGAGGTTCTTGAACAGCATGCTGTCCTTGATTCTCTCGGCGAATTTCTCGTCGCGGATGTAGCCGTATTTCAGGAACGGAGCGATATCATCCCAGTATTTCTCGTAGGTCTCGCGCTCGGTTTTGAACATGCCGGTCAGCTTGTCTGCGACCTTCTTGGCGATGTAATCGGAGATCTTGTGTACGAAGCCGTCGTTCTGCAGTGCGCTTCGGGATACGTTCAGCGGCAGGTCCGGGCAGTCGATGACGCCCTTGAGCAGGAGAAGGAACTCGGGGATGACTTCCTTGATGTTGTCGGCGATGAAGACCTGGGGATTGTAAAGCTTGATGGTTCCCTC
>CAMOGO010000071.1 GCA_946614075.1 uncultured Lachnospiraceae bacterium
ATACTGGAAATCCGCGGAAATATTCTGGATCTGGAAGGAATAAATGTAGATACGGAGCCACGCTGTGTCGCCTGCAAACCATTCGTAGGCCGACTCGTACTTCTGCGTCATTGCCTCTACTTCTTTCTTCCACGCCTCTGACATATAGGAGGCATCGACGATTCTCTTAATCTCATCATCGGTCAGCGTCAGCTTGAATTTCTTGTTGAAATTCTTCACGATCTTTGTCCTCTTCGTCGCGGGACGAGGAAGGATCGTGCTCTTGACTCCGCGCTTCTCCACCTGATCATAGGTAGCTCTGCCAAAGGGGCCAAAACGATGCCCGCTGGTCTGGGAGGTCTGGCTGGTCTTCCGGCTCTCTGCGCCGGATGCGGAGTTCTGACTGCTCTTCTGCTCATCGGAGCCGGTCCCCTGACGGAACATCCGCTCGAAGTCCGATTCCCATTTTGACCTTGTCGTATCGTAGTCATACTCTCTCTTCGCGCTGCGGATGCGGGAAATGGCGTACCACAGAATACCGGCGACAACGATCGGCGAAAAAGGCAGCAGGGATAATAAGGACATGACATAGAGAAGAACGGTGCCGCCGAAAACCCACTTGACCAGGTCGCTGCGTCGATTGTCTCTTTTATTTCGGAAAAGAAGGTAAAGCGCAAGGATAAAAATGATAAAACTCATGATCTTCAAAGCCTCCCCACTCATGATAACCGTTTCTGCTGTTTTTGACAAGTAGAGGGTAGAACGCGAAATCACCTTTGGGCGGCCGTGTGCATAAAAAATCCCCTCCGGACACAGAAACTCCCGTCGGCGAATTTGGGAGAACCGGCGGGAATTTCTGTGTATCGCTAATGAGGGGAGGGTATTACCTTTATTATAGGAAGAAACTCATCTCGTTTTCTTCGCCAATAATATAACAAGAAAGTGTACCGATTTCCATGTACAATTTATCACTTTTTTATCCAGTACACTTTAAGCTTTTAAATAATCTTGCATACACTGATATGTTATATTTCCTGTTCTTTAAAGCCTTAAATCAACCCATCTCATTTCATCCAGGCTTCCTGGAGCAGATCGGCTACCGGCACGAGCTCCTCGAGGGAGAGGCTGGCAAAGCCTAATATGACCTGGTTATCCGTGTACTGGTCCTTCCGGATCCAGTACGGTGAGACCGGGAACACCTCCACGCTCTTTTCCGCTGCCCGCCTTATCATCTCCTCTTCCGTCATTCCATTCAGCGACTCCACCAGGAAATGAAGTCCGGCTCCTGTACCCTTCAGGACAAAGTCCGGGGACAGCCGCTCGGAAAGAAGATGCGTCAGACGGTCGTGCTTTCTCGCATAAACCGTAACGATCTTTTTGATGTGGTTTTCCCAGAAGCCCTCTACCATAAAGTAATAATAGGCTCTCTGGAAGAAATTCGAGACATTCCCGTGGAAATCCTTGAACATCTCTTCGTAGGCGGCAAGCAGGCATTTCGGCAGTACCATGTAGCTCAGGCCGAGGCCCGGAGCAAAGATACGGGAGGTACTGTCGCAGTAGATCACGCAGTCATTGTCATCGAGGCCCTGCATAGACGGAAGGGAAATATTCCGGTACCGCAGCACCGTGCCGCTGTCGTCCTCAATGACAAAGCCCTTGTGCCGTCTCGCCCAGTACAGGATCTCGAGGCGGTTCTGGATCGGTACAAAGGTTCCGGTCGGCAGCTGATGTCCCGGCGTCACGCAGACCACCCTGGCGTCGGACTCCTTCAGCTCCTCCAGATCGATCCCGTGCTCCCCGACAGATATCGGAGAAACCCGGAAATCATTGTACTCGAAGATCGCTCTGACGCGAGGATTCCCGGGGTCCTCTACCGCAATCGAGGTGATGTGGGCATGATACTTGAGGATCTTGGCGGCAACCTCCAGAAGCTGCTGCGTCGTCGAGCCGATCAGAATCTGCTCGGGTGAGCAGATTACGCCTCGGGTGATGTTCAGGTAATAAGCGATGCTCCCCTGCAGTGCAGCCAGACCGCTGTTTCTTTCGTAGGAGGCATAACGTGTGGGCTCGATGTCCAGAAGACTTCGGTCAACCATCTTCCGGAAGCGCTTCATCGGGATATCGTTCCGATCAACTCTGCCGTACTCCAGATGGTATCGGTATTGCTTTTCCTTCTCCGGAACTCTGTCCTCAATGTGCAGATTCGTCGTTGCCCCTGAGGTCAGCGGCTCAAAGCGGCATACATAATGTCCGCTGCCCCGCCGGTTGACGACATAGCCCTCGGAGCACAGCATCTCATACGCCTCTACCACCGTCGTCGCACTGACGCCGAGCTCTTTGGCCAACGCACGAATAGACGGAAGCTTTTCTCCCTCTCTTCGGATCCGGAGAATGATTTCCATCTTGATCGCTGCATATATTTGCTGGTAAAGGGGACTGTTCAGATTCTTATCGACATAGATCATAATACCACTCTTTCAAAATGAAAACTCTTTCTGATATTGGGTTTACTTGGGTTCCACAGTGGTATTGTTGCCTCTTGTTTTACTGCAAAGTATTGAAGTGTACACGTATAAAACGGAGTAACTGTACCTTTTATATGAAATTCGATTTCATTATAATATGAAAAACTCGGGGAATTCAAGGTTTATGGCCTGTTTCATCGTAGTTGTACAAAAATAGAACACCTGAAAAGTGTATTGTTTACACCTGTGAGGGAATCTTATGGATTATTATTTAGATGAAGCAACAGCGATCAAGCTCATCACCAACGGAACGACAGGCGTCCTATGTCTGAGGGAAAATGAAGAGGGTTACCCGGTTTCTGTGCCGCTTTCCTATGTCTATTACAAAGAGGCTATCTACATTTTGTCGGAGCCGGAAGGCGAGAAAATGGACCAGATCCGGAAGCATCCGGAGGCCAGCTTTGTCATTATTCTGAAGGATCATATCGTCCCTCAGTTTTTCACGGTCCAGTATGAGAGCGTGATCATCCGGGGAACGGCTGAGATCATCGAGGATCCTAATCTGCTGTCGGAGATTGCTCAGGCCTTTATCCAGCGTTTTTACTCCCAGTTCATGCACCGCAGCATGACATACATGGAAAGCGTACTGACCAACCACGTCCTGATCCGCCTGAATATCCAGACTCTTACCGGAAAGGTTCATGACGCCACCTGAAAAGCCACAGGGCTTCATTTGCACAATCGTATAAGGTATGCTATAGTAAGAAGGATTGGGGCAGCCCAATCCTTTTTAGCAGGAGGCTTTCCATGAATAAAACCACCAACTCTTCCGGTAAAACCGTTTACCGGGCCTCAGCGCCGATGCGGCGCCAGGATCAGCCGAAATACAAGAGTCCGAAGCCTACGAAAAAGAAGCGGAACGCTTCCAAGGAAGAGGTAAAGACCATGCGGATTCGTCTGGTCCTCATGATGATTGTCTGCATCACTCCCTGTGTGTTTTCCCTGGTCCATTACAATGAGCTGCCTGAGATCTGCGGCTTCCACTGGGACGGTCAGGGCAATGCTACCTTCACGACAACACGCTATTTTGCGGCATTTGGCTTTAACATCCTGGCTGCGGTAGCCACGATGGGTGTCCACTACTTCTCTCTCCACGGAAACGAGGATGAGGCGAATGCCTTCGAGGCTCTCCAGTGGCTGATGCCGATCGCCGCGAATGTCTACCTTCCGTCCATCATCTGCATTAACATCCAGAGCAACGACTATGTCCGCTATCTGGTGCCGGATCTCGCCGGGCTCGTGCTGGTCGCCGTCGGTATCTACTTCCCGATTTACGCGAAGGAGCATTTTCACGGATTGCCCATGCCCTGGGGCATGCTTTCTCCCAGTACCTTGTCCGCCGGAAGCATCCCGAAGATCCGTCAGGCATCCGGCATTTTCTGGATCGGCTCCGGTATGCTGGTCATGATTATCACCGGGCTGTTTTACCGTTACTGGTATTTCCTGCTTCTGCTGGCCCTCGTCCTTTACCTGATACCCTACCTGGCAGCCCGGCTGAAAAAGCAGTAAATCCTCTTTTGCACGGATAGTCCTTCCTTTTCCTTCGATTACAGTTGCAAACGCTCCCGGTTTTTGGTAGAGTACAGTCAATAAGGGCATTTATGCCATGTCCTGCGGAAACCTTTGCGTTTTTATATTCTTGAGTTACAGAAAGGAGCCTTTACCCATGGCAAACGAAGAAGAATATTTTGAGATTGATACGATTATGATCCCGTTAGAGGATGGCACGGAAATGGAATGTGCCATTATGGACGAATTTGAGATGGATGGCGTCTGCTATGTCGTCTTAAGCCCTATCGAGGAGGGCGACATGATCTCCGACGAGCAGTACCTCTATCGCTACGCCGAGGATGGCGAGGACATGATCCTTTCCTACATCGAGGACGACGCCGAGCTTGAGCGTGCCTCCGAGTACTATGCATCGCTCTATGATGAGTCTGAGGATGAGGAATAATAATCTGACATGAAGTATCTCTATCAATTTACGGTAATCCTGGGGATTTCCCTTGTTGGAGAGTTTTTACATGCTCTTCTGCCGTTTCCCTTTCCCGCCAGTATCTATGGTCTGATCCTGATGCTGCTTCTGCTGCGCTTCGGCGTGGTGAAGCTCGACCAGGTCAAGGATGCCGGCGGTTTTCTTCTTGCCATCATGGCATGCATGTTTATCCCACCGGCGGTCGGCCTGATCGCTGTGGCAGATGAGGCCCTCGCGATGCTGCTTCCCCTTGCTGTATGCGGCACCGTCATCACGGCCCTGGTCATAGGCGTGACCGGCAAGGTCTCCGATCTCATCATCGACCGGACCCATAAAAAAGATCGGAGTGTGAAGGGCAAATGAGGGAAATGATCTGTGAAAACGCTTATTTCGGCTTTGTGCTTAGCATCGGGCTTTATTACATCGGTGTCCGGATCCACCAGAAATGGAAGCATGCTCTTTTAAACCCGCTTTTGATTGCGGTCGTATGCTCCATCGCGGTTCTTCTGATCTTTGACATCGACTATGAGACCTACAATCTAGGTGCCAGGTATCTGAGCTATCTGCTCACCCCCGCTACGGTCTGCCTGGCAATCCCGCTGTACCAGCATCTCACGCTCCTGAAGGACAATCTCCCGGCCGTCATCATCTCGGTCCTGGTGAGCATCCTGGTGAGCGCCGGAAGCATTCTCCTGCTGTGCGCTCTGCTTCATCTGAGCCACATCCAGTATGTGACCCTGCTTCCGAAGTCGATCACGACTGCCATCGGCATCAGTGTCTCCGAGGAGCTCGGGGGCCAGATGAGCATCACGGTTGTCGCGATCGTGATCACCGGTATCTTTGGCAACATTTTCGGCGAGACGGCGTTTAAGCTTTTTGGCATCCGTCACTCGATTTCCAAGGGGCTTGCCATTGGTGCGGCTTCTCACGCGATCGGCACCGCCCGCGCGATGGAGATCGGCGAGGTCGAAGGCTCCATGAGCAGCCTCGCTATGGCCCTCAGCGGCATCCTCACCGCCATCTTCGCCTCGTTCTTCGCGATGCTGTATTGAGAGGATGTATTGAGTGCGAAAATGTCCTTAGCATACGATGCCTGTTTCTATCGTGCTGCTTGCGTTCTGTCGTGGCATCGCGGAAAAGGGGGCATAATAAGCAATGAGCCCGTGTCAAATCGTGTCTGCGATTTGGATAATATCCAAGCAGACCGATTGACACGGGCTCATTGCTTTATGATTTCTTTTCCGCGATCCTGCCGGTAGTTGTCCTTAGGTTGTAGTACAGAATGCCGATGAGTACGATGGCGGCGCCGATGAGGGACAGGGGGCCGAGGAGTTCTTTGTAGAAAATCGCTACGAGGATGGGGTTCAGGATCGGCTCGAGGGCATTCAGGATCGACGCTGTGACGGGATCCGTGTACTTCGTGCCGGTGGTGAAGAATATGTAGGCGAGGCCGACCTGGACGGCGCCGAGGATAAATACGGCGAGCAGGACCGAGGGTGTGAAGACGGTCTCACGGATGACCATGGGCGTGAGGAAGATGCCGCAGGCGAGCTGTCCGAAAAAGACGGATGACAGGGCGTCTCCTTTTTCGAAGCTGTTCAGCATAAAGACTCCGGCGTAGAAAATGCCTGACAGAAGGGCTAACAGGTCTCCAAGCCATTTGCCGGTGGAGAGTCCTTCAAAGAAAAAGCAAAGAATACCCACAAATACGATTACGATGGACTGCAGTGCGACGCGGTCGGGTTTTTTCCCGAAGATGAGGAACATCAGGATGACGATCCAAATGGGGGCTGTGTACTGCAGGATGATGGTGTTTCCGGCGGTGGTGAGCTTGTTGGCGATAGAAAAAAGCGTCGTGACGCCGGCCATGCTGATGGCGCCGATGAGAACCGTCAGGTTAAAGCGAAGCTTGT
>CAMOGO010000072.1 GCA_946614075.1 uncultured Lachnospiraceae bacterium
GTCTTTCGCCGGGGAAACCGGCGCCTATCAGGCGACGGCGATCGCGCTGGCCTCTGACATCCTGGGCTCGGCGGTCACGACCTACACCTACGCCCGGCACAAAAACATCGACCTGAAGCGAGGCTGGATCATGCTGGTCTGCATCCTAACCATGTGCACGGTCGGCAGCTACGTCGCCTTCCTCGCGGGAAACGTCGTCCTCGGTACATTCTCGCTGTTCCTCACCTTCGGCATCGGCATCCGCTTCCTCGTGAAGCCGGACACCAGCCGCAAGGACCAGGCAGCGCGGGGCGAAAAGCTTGACGCGAAAGGCGTCGCGATCTCGCTCTTCTTCGGCCTGACGATCGGCTTTGGCACCGGCTTCGTCGGCACCGGCGGAGGCATGATGATGCTCGTCGTCTTCACCGCCTTCCTCGGGATGGAGCTGAAAACCGCGGTCGGTACCAGCACCTTCATCATGACCTTCACGGCCCTCATCGCCTCGGTCAGCCACATCCTCATCCACCCGGCGATCCTTCTGGAAAAATGGAATGTGATGCTTTTGTGCATCGTGGTGGCAACGACCGCGTCGCTCGCCTCCGCCCGCTTCGCAAACCGCGTGTCCAATCGCACGATCGACCTCGTGACCGGTGCCGTCCTCACCATCCTCGGCGGCTCGATGCTCCTGCTCAATTTCTGGCCGCAGATCTCGGGAGTTCTTCGCGGAGGAGCCATTTCCGCTGGTATCCTTCTAAAAGAGCTTACCGCCAGCCTTACAGGTTCCGGTCTGCCGTTCGCCAGCCTGGCAGCCTCTGGTCTTACAGCCTCCGGTCTGCCGGTCACCAGCCTGACAGCCTCTGGTCTTACAGCCTCTGGTCTACCGTTCGCCGGCCTGACCGTCTCTGGTCTGCTGTTCACCGGCCTGACTGCCGGCGACCTGGCGCAGGAAACTTCTCACTGCTTCGTCCGCTTGCTCCAGTTCATCGTGCCCTGCGTGCTGGTCCTGTTCCCCATCCGCTTCCTGACCAAGGTCCCCTCCTTCGTCTTCCGGAAGCTCCTGCACATCATCGCCTTCACCTGCTTCACCGTGATGATGCTGTCGGCGCGCCATTTCCTGCCCGCCGTCCTGACCTGCCTCATCATCGCCGCCATCGCCTACCCCCTGCTCGCACATTTCGAGACGCGAGAGTGGTACGGCAACCTGTTCGTGCAGAAAACCCCAGGCGAGATCAAGCGCAGCCTGCTCATGCTTTTCTTCATGTTTGCCGCCGTCATCACCGTGGCCTGGGGCATCTTCGGAAAGCCCCACGCAGCCGCCGCGGCGATCCTGATGTGGGGCGTGGGCGACGCCGCCGCAGCCCTCATCGGCATCCCTTTTGGCAGGCACAAAGTACAGTTCTGGCCCGTCAACGGGAAGAAATCCTGGGAGGGGTCGATCGCGATGCTCCTGATCTCGACCATCACCGGCTTCGTCCTCCTCCTGGTGTACATCAACTTCCAAAGCGTCCTTCCCCTGGCGGCAAATCTGCCCGTCGGAGACCTGGCCAATGCCGCACAGGCCGCTTCCGGCGCCGCGCAGGCCATAACCGATGCCGCACAGTCCCTGGCGGCCGACATGCCCGTGGACACCCTGGCTGTGAATGCCCAGCGCCTTTCGGCGATGTCCACCGTCCGCCTTTTCGGGACTACTTTGCTGATGGCCTTCCTCGGGACCCTGGCTGAGCTTCTCTCCCCCAGCGAGTGGGACACTGTCACAGTACCCGTCGTCATGCTCGCCATCGCCCTGATATTGCTGTAAGAACAAAGGAGCCCAGATTTGGTTCTCTATGGTCAGTGAACCAAACCTGGGCTCATGGAATCAATGAATAACCCTTAAACTATCAGCAATAATATCTTAACTCCCCGAAGTGCTCAATCCAGAGATCAATGATTTCACTACTGTTACTTTCAATGACGCGAATGAGTCTGTTTAATATTCTGTCGGGGATCCTGGAGTCATTATGACAAAGCAGCGCTTTTCCAGTGCTGGTGATCCATACCTTTGTAGCTGACGCTGTGGCACGTCCTTCTGCGATGTGTACATGAATTGGCTCAAGGGGGCTGTTCTCATTCGACCAGAAGTATATAATATAGGGGCCTATCCTAAAAATCTGCGGCATATAGAATACCTCCGTCCCTGGAAAAATCGAGAATCATATGCGCATTATTACGAATCAATCGGCGAAAGTAAGCCATTTCTGCTTCAGAATATCCCTGAATATCTTCCCAGTCATAATCCGGAAGCCAGCAAACTGCGTGGTGGAAACCGTCTTTTTCGTCTGGAGTCTCGATATAGACCTTTACACGGCCATCCTCTTTCATTTCGGAATGGGTTATTTCGGTATCATCTCGCAGGGTGATATACGGATACATCATCACAAGACACCTCCTTCATTAATGGTCACTTATATTATACCTGAATCGCCCTATCATGGAAGAGGTTATCAAAAAAATGTGTAGAAGTAGGGCGTGTGCTGTTGTGTCAAGCACTGTCCTGCGAATTTATCCCTCCTGCGGATTTTACTCCATCCCGCGGATTTACTCCGTCCCGAGTTTTTTCTCCTCACCATCGTTGATAACGATTTCCATAAAATCCTTGACCGCTTCGGACATGTAGCGGTTTGGGTGGCGGATCAGATAGAGCTTCCTGGACAGGTTGACGTCGGAGACAGGGAGCTCCTTGAGATCGCCCTTTTCGAGACGGTCGCGGATCATCAGGTACGGAAGCACAGCTATCCCCTCGCCGGCGAGGACCGCGTTCACGAGAACCGTGGTGCTGCTGCTTTCCCAGTACGCTTTGATCGAGAGCCCCTTGGACAGGCAGATCCGGTCAAACTGCTCGCGCACGCCAGCCCCTTTTTCCCGGAGCAGGAAAGGCAGATGAGCGATCTCGGCGAGTGTCATCGGGCCTTTTGCCAGCAGTGGATCCTGCGGGTGAGTGACGATCGTGATCCGGTCATTGTAAAAAGGCTCCATGATGTAATCGGTGTCATGGGAGGGCTTTTCCATCAGCAGAAAATCCAGTTCGTGATTGTTGAGCATCTGCTCCAGCAGCTGCCCGCGGGTGCAGGTCACATTGACGTCGTTGTTCGGATGCTTCTGCCGGAAAATGTGCAGAAACCGCATGAGCAGGGCGTTCCCGACCGAGAGATTGACACCGATCCGGACCGGCCCGTCCTTGTCATTTTCCCGGACCGAAATCTCCATTTCCTCCAGGCTGTCGAGAAGCCGCTCGGCCGATCGACGCAGGATCCGCCCGGAGTCGGTCAGCACCAGCTTCCGCGGGAAACGGTCAAAAAGCTTGGTTTTATAGTGCTCTTCCAGATCGTGTATCGTCTGGCTGACAGCCGGCTGCGTCATATAAAGCTCCTCCGCGGCCGCCGTCATGCTGCCCGTTCGGCACACAGCCAGAAAAACACTGAGTTGTCGGATAATCATTTCGGAAATCTCCCCAGGAAATACAAAGAAATACACATTAACGGAGACATGCATCGTAGATGCAAGGCACGTGCATGAGGCACATGCATAAAACTCGCGTTAAACAAGCGCCAAACTTGCGTCAAAACGCACGTCAGACATATGTCAAAGATACTACATCCGTTATTCTTTGTAAAGTATAACAGATGCGCACGGAACTTTCCTCCTGCCCGCAGGAGCCATGCATTAGCAATTGCTTATGGGAAACATCAGTATCAATAATTTGATTTAATTATCCACTTGGATTATAGTGAGCCCATCGGGAGCAAAAAGCTGCAAATCATTCCCGGGGAGGGTCCATTACAGGACATAATTATTTGAAAAGGAGTATAACGAAATGAGAATCAGTGCACGTAACCAGCTTAGAGGAACAGTAACAGCAATCAAGGAAGGTGCTGTCAACGGTATCGTAACGATCGATGCAAATGGATGTGTAGTATCCGCAACGATCTCCATGGCTTCTATTCAGGATCTGGGCCTGGAAGTCGGCAAGGAGGCAATCGCAGTGATCAAGGCTACCGAGGTCATGATCGGCCTTGGCGAGATGCAGCTGTCTGCACGCAACAAGTTCGCAGGAACGATCACCTCCATCAAGAGAGGCGCTGTCAATGCTATCGTCAGCATGGATGTCTGCGGCGGAAATAAGATCACTTCCACGATCTCCCTCGGCGCAGTGGACGAGCTCGGCCTGGAAGTCGGCAAGGAAGCTCTCGCTGTGATCAAGGCAACCTCCGTCATGGTAGCCGTTGACTAATCGGGAAGAAGCAAGACAGGGGACGGTTCTCTGTCTGGTTGAACAAAACCAGACAGAGAACCGTCCCCTGTCTGGTTGAACAAAACCAGACAGAGAACCGTCCCCTGTCTCTTAGGCCTCCTGTCTTAGACCCTGTCCTGGAGCCCTGTCTTTGTGTTCCTATAGCCGTTCCCATCACTCGACATCTTCAATGATATTCAGTACCACATTATCCGATTCTGAAAAGAGAGGCGTGTCTCCGACAGCATTGAGGACACTCCTGGGAATCGTAACATCCGTGAGATTATAACAGTAGCAAAATGCATCCGCTCCGATGTATGTCACACTGCCAGGAATAACGATGCTTGTGAGATTTTCACAGCCCTCAAATGCGTATATGCCTATGTAAGTCACGCTATCAGGAATGACAACGTCAGTGAGACTCAAGCAGGTTCTGAATGCATCGTGCCCTATAGAAGTCACGCTGTCAGGAATGACGACGCTAGTGAGATCAGTCTGGCCATCAAAAGCACCAAGTGCAATTTCGGAGACAGTGTATCCATCCACGACAGAGGGAATGACCAGATTCGTGCTGTCCCCGGTATAGCCGTCAATACTCACAGTACCATCGTCCTTTACCGTATATATGTAATCCTCGCTGGAGTCTTCCAATTCCGCTTGATCAGAGTTACCAAGGATAAACTGCTCAACCTCATTATTGACAGAGGAATCCTGCGAAGACCCAGAGCTGTCGGAAGATCCCTGAGAGAGAGTCAGAGATGAACTGGAGCCACCGGTAGGTCCTCGCAAGACCATTACTATGATGGCCAATACTATGGCGATGCCAAGGAATGTCAGGAAATTGGGGCCCTTTTCGGAACGTTGCTTCTCTGGCTTCTCAGAGTGGCCAGATCCATCAGCCCCAGCAGACATGCCGGCCCCGGCAGCATCCTGTGCTCCATCCATCTCGGCCGTTCTGCCCGCGATCCCCGCTGCCGGACGGCCCATCCTCTTCTTCTGCTCATACTGACTTATCTGCTTAGGAAGCATTGCGAAGAAGACAGGATAGGACTCAAGCGATGTCGTCCGATCCTGCCCGCAGACAGCACAGATATTATTCTCTTTGTCGGTGGTATTTTCTGAACCGCAGAAGCTGCAGATCCAGACGTCTTTGGAACTCATAGGTCACTTCTCCCGCACCTACACTGTAATACATGGATGATACATGTTTCAGGGCTCTTTAGCAAGAGGACATGATGGGCAGTAGGACAGGGGACGGTTCTCTGTCTGGTTGAACAAAACCACACAGAGAACCGTCCCCTGTCCTGGCCCCCTGCCTTGGAGTGCCGTTCCCATCACTCGACATCTTCAATGATATTCAGTACCACATTATCCGATTCTTTAAAGAGAGGCGTATCTCCGACAGCATTGAGGACACTCCTGGGAATAGTAACATCCGTAAGACTGGAACAGAAGCTAAATGCATCCTCTCCGATATACGTCACACTTTCAGGAATGACAACACTTTGGAGACAGAAGCAGCTATCAAACGCCCACATGCCTATGAAAGTCATGCTGTCAGGAATGACAACGCTGGTGAGACTAAAACAGAAGCGAAATGCACTGATCCCGATTTCAGTCACACCGTCAGGAATAACGACACTGGTGAGATCGGTCTTAGAGAAAAAAGCATAGTCAGAGATTTTGGAAACCGTATGTCCGTCCAAGACAGAGGGGATTACCAGCTCGGTGCTGGTTCCCATATAGTCCGTAATAGACACAGTCCCATCATCCAACACCAGATATTTAAAATTCGCCGCGTCCTCCGCAGCAGCATCCTGCGCAGTGGAGGAAGAAGTGCCGGAGGAAATCCATGACAAACCGGAGCTGCTGCCGGAAGTCTGTGCAGCATCGGAGGTATCAACGGAAGCCTGTGAGGAGCTTCCGGAGGAAATCCATGACAAACCGGAATTGCGGTTGGAGGCTTCCGATTCCACTTGATCAGAGTTGCCAAGGATAAACTGTTCAACCTCATTATTGACAGAGGAATTCTGCGAAGATACGGAAGCTGAGCTGGCCTCGACAATGTTCAGCTCTACATTGGCAGAGCTTAGGAAAAGAGACTTCCCTTCGCTGGCTTCCCATAGG
>CAMOGO010000073.1 GCA_946614075.1 uncultured Lachnospiraceae bacterium
ATCCTGAACGCAGCTTAAAAACCACAGGCTGAAAAGAGCAGATCCGTTCGCACGGCCGCCCCAAGGTAACTTTTGCCTTAAAACCATTTGTTTAGGGCGTCGATTCTTTCGTTCATGTTGCGGACCAGCTCGTCGGCACGGGAAAGGGAGGAGACGCGCTCGAGATCGCGCTCGGCTTCCTTCCTGGTGATGGAGGAAGGCAGGTCCACGCCGCGGGATGCGGCATCGGCATGGCGCAGAGCCCGCAGGGTATCGTAATACCCAAGGCGGATCCGGAACTGGATGTTTTTCTGCTGAAAATCGATGGTGCCGTCCAGGAAATCGCCGATCGAGGCGCTGGGCCAGATGTCGATCACCTCATCAAAGCAGGCTTTTTCGGCAGCGGAAAGCGGGGCCGCCTCGGAGGAGAGGCGTACCACGATGACTTTGCGCACACCCAGGGCCCTCATCGGGGAGAGCGGCGTATTTTCCACCATACCGCCGTCCCGGTACCAGTGCCCCTCGATCTCGATCGGGTCGTAGACATAGGGCATGGCCGTCGCGGCGAGGAGCACCTTTTTCGCCGTCGCGGGAGACTGCGCGCAGAGCCGGCTGAAATCGACCGTAAAGCTAGAGTTCCCGAAGGTCGCGACAGCATTTTTTTCCAGGCTGTTCTGATATTCCGGCGGCAGGAGGTTGATCGCCTCATGCCCGGGCAGGGAGTGTGTGAGATTCACCAGCATGTGCCGCCTTGCGCCGGCGATGGCGCCGCAGTCCAGGTATTCGTCCATCAGGCGCTTCAGGCCATCCTGGCTGCAGAAGCCGTCGGCGAGGTAACTTTTCCTGGTCAGGTCGGCCAGCGTATCCGTGGCGCCCACGTCAAAGACCAGATTCTTCCCCTCATAGCCGTCGAAGGTGATCATCTCCTGAGGACTCAGAGTCCCCCAGGCCTCCTCCAGCTTCTCGACCGAGCCCGCCGCGAGGAGGGCACCATTTAATGCACCGACCGACGCACCGGAGATGACGACGATGTCATCCAGCTTTCCCTGGTCAGAAAGCGCCTTCAGGACACCTGTTTCATATGCACCTTTTCCTCCGCCTCCGGATAAAACCAGACCCCACATCGCAAAACCTCCTTTTTCACATCTTTTTAACACGATAGCACGAAAAACCCCTGTGCGCAATGTTTACATTAGGCGGAAAAACTGGTAAACTGTTATATAGCAAAAATGTGATACCCAAAGGAGGCAGCGTATGCTTGAAATAGGCAAAAGCGGCATATTTGTACCATATCTGGGACTCGGTACCTGGGCGATCGGCGGAGGAACCTGGTGGGGAGACAACGACGATGAGCTGTCCATCCGGACGATCCGCGAGGCCGTCGATCTTGGCATCAAGTGGGTCGACACGGCACCGATCTATGGCCTGTACCACAGCGAGGCGGTTGTCGGAAGAGCGATCCACGATATCCGGAGCAAGGTCGTGCTTTCCACGAAATGTGCGCTGCAGTGGAGACACGAGACCCCGGTGATCCACAAAATGGTCGACGGAACGATGGTTTACCGCGATCTCTCCAAAAAGAGCATCATCGAGGATGTCGAGCACAGCCTGATGAACCTGAACACAGACTATATCGATGTCGTGTATACACACTGGCAGACGACCGACTTTGACCTGTATCCCCTCGAGGAGACGGTCGATGCGCTCATGACCCTGAAAAAAGAGGGAAAGATCCGGGCGATCGGCGCGTCCAATGTCACACCGGAGCTGGTCCGCGAGTACTGCCGTCTGGGCGAGCTCGACGTCATCCAGGAAAAATACTCGATCCTGACCCGCAAGGTGGAAAAGGGACTGCTGCCGGCGTGCCGGGCCCTCGGCGTGTCGATGCAGGCGTATTCCCCGCTGGAGCAGGGACTTCTGACAGGAAAGGTGTTTATGAACACCACCTATCCGGAGGGAGATGTCCGGAACAATAACCCGAATTTCAAGCCGGAGCGCCGGAAGGCCGCGATCGAGCTGATGGCCTCCTGGAGGGATCTGACGGAGAAATATGGCTGCTCGATCGGTAATCTCGTGATCGCTTTTCTTCACCAGCACGCGGAGGACGTCCACATCATGTGCGGCGCGCGCACGCCGGAGCAGATCGAGGAGAACGTCAAGGCTCTTAAGATTGCGATCGAGCCGGATGATTTTGCACGGATGGAGCGCGATATCGACGCACTCTGATGCCTTATTAGCAGGAAGTTGGTTTTGCACCACCAAAAGACCGGCGGAGTGCTCCGTTGATTCATAACGGAACACCTCGCCGGTTTTAGCATTTTGCACACGGCCGCCCCAAGGTAAATGCTGCCGGATGGCAGCGGGCGGGTGAGTGCAGCGAATAGAAGGAGGAAAAGCTATGCCGCCGGGCGGACCTATGAGACGTGATTTTCTGACAGAAGAGGAGAAGGCCAGCCAGCCGAAGGTGACCGGAGCCCTTTTAAAAAGGGTGTTTTCCTGGCTCCTGCCATACAAACGCCAGATGCTTCTGGTGCTTTTGTGCATTGCTTTGTCCTCCGTGATGAACCTGCTGCCGTCGGTGCTTACCGGTAAAATCATCGATGAGGGCCTGATCGGGCGTGATCTGGGAAGACTCATTTTCCTGATCGTGCTCTCGTTTGCCGTGACCGTCGGCGCGAATCTGATCGGCGTCGCGGAGAGCTATTTAAACAGCTGGATCGCGGAGCACATCACCTTCGACATGAGAAACCAGATGTATAAGCATCTGCAGCAGATGCCGCAGTCCTTCTTTACCTCGAGCAATCAGGGCGACATCATCACCCGCATGACGAGCGATATCAGCGGGGTCAAAGCGGTCATCACCAGCACGATGACCAGCATCCTGTCCAATTCCATCACGCTCATCGCCGCGCTGGTGCTGATGTACCGGGCAAATCCGCTGCTGGCGACGATCGGCATCGTGATCGTGCCGCTATTTGCCATTCCGACCAGGCGCGCCGGTAAAAACCGGTGGATGCTGACCCGTGAGGCACAGGAATCAAACGATGAGATTAACGGCATCCTGAATGAGACTCTGTCCGTGAGCGGGCAGCTTTTAGTGAAGCTCTTTGGCCGGGAGAAGTACGAGTATGACCGCTACGAGGCCGTCAATGAGAAAATGATCGGCCTGAATATCCGGGAGAGCATGGCGGGAAGGTGGTTCCGCGTCGTGATCTCGACCGTCGCGAATGTCGGCCCCATGCTTTTGTACCTGGTCGGCGGCATCCTCATCATGCGCTACGATTCCGACCTGACGGTCGGTGACATCACGGTCCTGGTCACGCTGCTCGGACGAATGTATGGCCCGGTCAATAATCTCCTCAGCATCCAGGTCGAGTGGATCCGCTCGATGGCGCTCTTCAGCCGGATTTTCGAGTATTTTGACCTGCCGGTCACCATCGAAAATGCGAAGGACGCGATCCGCCCCGAGAAGGCAGAGGGAAATGTCGAGTTCGTGAATGTCGGCTTTTCCTACAGCCCGGAGCGCAAAATCCTGAAAAATATCAATTTCCGGCTGGAGCATGGGCGCAGCGTGGCCATTGTCGGCCCGTCCGGCTCGGGTAAGAGCACAATCGTAAACCTCATCCCCCGTCTGTACGATGTGGATGAAGGCGCGGTCCTGTTTGACGGGATCGACGTGCGCAAGCTCGACCTGGATTATCTCCGGGAGAATGTCGGCATCGTGAGTCAGGAGACCTACCTGTTCCACGGGACGATCCGGGAAAACCTGCTCTATGCAAAGCCCGATGCGAGCGAGGAAGAGCTGATCAGCGCCTGCCGCGCCGCAAACATCTACGACTTTATCGAGAAACAGGATAAGGGCCTGGATACGATGGTCGGAAACCGCGGCCTGAAGCTTTCAGGCGGCGAAAAGCAGCGTATCTCCATCGCCCGTGTCCTGCTGAAGGATCCGGCTCTGCTGATCTTTGACGAAGCGACGTCCGCCCTCGATTCCATCTCGGAGAAAAAGATCCAGGATGCCCTCGATCCGCTGATCGAAAGCCGGACGAGCATCCTGATCGCACACCGGCTCTCGACGATCCTGGCCGCGGATGAGATCCTGGTCGTAAAGGACGGCGAGATCGTCGAGCGCGGCACGCACAGCGAGCTGGTCGGAGCCGGCGGTGTCTACACGGAGCTTTACACGACGCAGTTTGGCCGGACGCTGGACGAGAGCGGCATGACGACCCACGAGGTCCAGCCGCAGGAGATGGACGAGGTCATGAAGCTGTGGCTCGATACGAATGTCGAGACTCACGATTATATCCCTGCCAGCTACTGGCAGGAAAAGGAAGAAAGCGTGCGGGACGCGATGAAGGACGCCGAGGTCTATGTCCTTTCCGACCGGACCAACGAGGGCGAGAACGTCCTGGGCTTCATCGGCCTGAACGAGAGCGGCATTTCCGGCTTCTTTGTCGACCGGTATTTCCGCTCCCGCGGCATCGGCAAGCAGCTGCTCGACTATGTGAAGGAGCAGCACGATGAGCTGAGCCTGCACGTCTACGAGAAAAATACGCGGGCGATCCGTTTTTATGAGCGCGAGGGCTTTACCGTCACCGGGCACGGAACCGATGAGGCAACCGGAGAGCCTCAGCTGACGATGGAGTGGAAGAAAAAATGATCTGGATCACAGGAGATACCCACGGAGATTTCCGGCACCGGTTTTCGATGGAAGCCTTCCCGGAGCAAAGGCAGATGACAAAGGACGACTACGTCATCATTCTGGGAGACTTCGGCGGAATCTGGGAATACAAGGGAGAAAACAAAAAAGAGAAAAACTGGCTCGACTGGTTTGAGGAGCGCTCCTACACCCTGCTGTTTCTGGACGGAAACCACGAGAATTTCGACCGGCTGAATGCCTACCCGGAGAAAAGCTGGCACGGCGGGCGCGTCCATGAGATCCGCCCCTCCGTCCTGCACCTGATGCGCGGGCAGGTCTACGAGATCGGCACGAAAAAGGTCTTCACCTTCGGAGGCGCCGCGAGCCACGATATTTCCGCAGGGATCCTGGATCCCGCCGATCCGCTGTACCGGACCAAAAGGCAGCGGCTGAACCGCCAGCGCGTCTTTTACCGCGTCCTGAGACAAAGCTGGTGGCCGGAAGAGCTTGCCAGCGAGGAGGAGATGGCCGAGGGCCTGAAGAACCTGGCCGCCCACGAAAACCGGGTCGACCTGATCCTGTCCCACTGCTGCGCGAGCAGCACCCAGGCCGTGATCGGCCGCGGCTTTTACAAGCCGGATGCCGAAACCGATTACCTCGAGCAGATCAAACAAAGCATTTCCTACGACTACTGGCTCTTCGGCCACTACCACGACAACAGGAGAGTCAGCGAGAAGGAATTCCTCCTCTATGAGCAGTTTGTGCGGGTTGAGTAAGGCACATACTGGCGGCCGGAGACCGCGAAAAAGGCGGAAAAAGGATGCGAATCAGGCAGAAAAGGCTTAGAATCAGGCGTTCCCTGCGGGAAAAGGTTGAAATCACAGGGATCATGTGATATACTTCGTTATATTTCTGACGTAAAAAAAGGCAGCCATCCAAAAAGCATAAAGACGGCAAGGCCATGTCGATACGTTAGTCCACTACAAGAGAAAGAAAGCAAGAAAGAAGAGCAGATAAGATGAGCAGTGAGAAAAAGACGGAGCAAAAAGGTTTACGCGTCCGTATGGGACTGGTGCTGATGACCATCGGTATTGTCTATGGTGATATCGGAACCTCCCCGATGTACGTTATGAAGTCCATCATGGAGGGGAACGGAGGCATCGCGAATATCAATGAGCAGTTCATTGTCGGTTCGCTCTCCCTGGTCATCTGGACCATCACTCTTTTAACGACGATCAAGTACATGCTGATCGCCATGAAGGCGGACAACCACGGTGAGGGAGGCATTTTCTCCCTGTATTCCCTGGTCCGTCACTGTGGCAAATGGCTGATTTTCCCCGCCATGCTCGGCGGCGCGGCCCTGCTTGCCGACGGTGTCCTGACCCCCGCCGTTACCGTCACGACGGCCATCGAGGGTCTTCGAAGCATCGAGGTAATGAACCGCTTCCTGGGCGCCGGACAGGGCAAGGTCGTCCTGATCACCCTGATCATCATCGCCCTGCTTTTCTCCGTACAGCACGCCGGCACGAGCAAGATCGGAAAGGCCTTTGGCCCGGTCATGCTGACGTGGTTTTTATTCCTCGGAACAGCAGGCCTCATCAATATCTTCCAGATGCCCTCCATTCTGCGCGCCTTTAACCCCATTTACGCCGTGCAGGTTCTGATCAGCCCGTTTAACAAAGCCGGCTTTATGATCCTGGGCAGCGTCTTCCTGGCAACCACCGGCGCC
>CAMOGO010000074.1 GCA_946614075.1 uncultured Lachnospiraceae bacterium
CGCACCGGACTGGGACGAGCCGATCGAGTCTAAGCACTTCAAGGGACAGGTCCTCATCCTGACCGACTACACGACGAGGGGCTGCATCGAGAACTGCGTCGCGATGGCAAAGAAAGCCGACCGCGTCACCGTCCTCGGCCGTCCCACCTTCGGAGACAAGGGCTGGTACAATCCGACCACACAGGTCCTCTGCCCGGACTACTCCGTCGAATACCCGGCCGGCGTCAGCGAGGCCTTTTTACAGGGTGACTACTCTGCTCTCGGCGGAGTGAAGCCGGACATCGAGTTCCCCTACGACCCTATGATCGCTGAAACCTACGAGTTTTTCCTGGACGCATTCAAAAAAGAAAAGCAAGCATAAGCGCTGAATGCCGGCAACCATTACCTTTGGGCGGCCGTGCGCAAAAAAGGCAGGGGCCATCGCAAACGCGATGACCCCTCTTTTGATTCATATGAATGCTTTCGCAAAAAGCTTTTCCAGGCTTTTAAAGCCTATCCAGCTTTACTCTGCTGCCAGCTTTCTTCCCAGCATGTACGGGAAGGTGTTGCAGGTGCTGGACAGGTTGTGTCCGCAGATAGCGAAGTTGTAGCAGACGCCGTACATATCGCCGACCATGATACCGACGTTGTACAGACCCTCGATCGGGTTGTCATCTGCGTCGCAGACCTGCATCTCAGCGTTGGTGCGAAGACCACCGGTGATGCAAAGGAAGTTGCCGCTGTTCAGGACATACTTGTAGCCGTAGAACGGGCCATTCTCGATTGCTACGAGCTCGGAAGGATCCTTCTGGAACTCCGGATCATAGCCATCCTTGCAGTACTGGTTGTACTCAGCCATGGTAGCCAGAGCCTGCTCAGCATCGATGTCATCCCACTGTGCAAACAGCTCCTCCAGAGTGTCAGCCTTGATGTAGGTGCCATTGCCTGCCAGCATCTCCCAGTTCTCAAGCTCTTCCTCAGGAGTCTTGCCTGTAGGGCCATTCCAGCTTCCGTCACCATCGACGGTGCAGCCAAAGGTGTACCACATATCGTTGTGCTTTGCATAGTCAGCATTCCATACGTAGTAGTTGGTCATATCCTTCTGCTGCTTCAGAGCCCATGCGGAGTAAGAGCAAAGGGTATCCTCATTCATGAAACGCTTTCCTGCCTTGTTCAGGTTGATCGTCTGAACGTTGGAAATGCAGTGGGAATACGGTCCATTCAGGTTGTCAACCATAGCAGCGTTCGGATAGGTCTTCTGCCATGCAGCGCCAACCCAAAGACCCATCTTCTGGCCATCGCCCGGGAACAGGCCGCCGAACTGGAAGCCGGCATCGTAGTTGACATCGTACTCACCCAGGATATCCATAGCCTGCGGAGCATACTTAGCCATCATCTCATGGTTCTGGGAGAAATCGCCGGTAGCCATGACGATCGCCTTGCGGCCGACGAACTTGACATACTCGCCATCTGCGTTCAGAGCAACAACAGCGCTTACGCGGCCGGTGTTGTCATCCTCACGTACCAGGTACTGAGCGACGGTATTGTACATGATGGTACCACCATTCTTGATGATCTCATGCTCGTACATATCGTTGACAAGGCCCTGACCGAAAGCAGCACCGAAGTTGATATTTCCGCCGAAAAGCTCTGCGCTCTTGAATACGGAGAAATCACCCTCCGGACCCGGGCAGTAGGTGAAGTTGTGGGAAGCTGCCGCGAAGTCAAACAGACCATCGCAATCGCTGTAAGGCATCTCCAGGGTGACGTTTGCACCGTAGGACTCCATCTTGTCGATCAGCCAGTTCATGGACTCGGTGTTGTTGTTGAGCCACTTGGACCACTTAGCCTGGTCAACCAGGTAACCATTGGAGAGGTACTCCTGCTTAATTCTCTTAGCAAGGTTCTCCGGCTTGTAATCCATGATGCCGTAGTCATGCTGGGTCTTGGTGTCGATACCATGGTTGGAACCACCACGCTCTACATGATGGGAACTGGCTGCGAACAGGATAACCTCAGCACCTGCCTCGGTAGCAGCGCAAGCGCAGCAAAGACCGGAAACACCAGCACCAATGACGATGATGTCTGCCTCATAGGTTTCCTTGATTTCCTCTTCCGGAACCGGATCCGGAGCGATCTCGAAGCTAGCCTTCATCTCGGCTGCATCGTCCATCATTTCCTCGGCAGCCTCTCCCTCGGCCATAACCGGCATTGCGCTCATAGCGGCAACAGCAGCAGCGGTTGCCGCGGAGCCCTTCAGAAAATCACGACGTGACATTCTCATAGTTCAATTACCTTCCTTTCGTTTTGTGAAGATTGACTGAAAACGCGACATTATTAAGGGTTTTTCTGGGAAAAACCCCTATAATCTCTATTATAATCCGTTAATCTTCAAAAGAAAGCATATTCTATTAATTTTAATGCAACTTATAGTTGCCTTACCTAGTAGTTTTAGTGTAAACTAATGCTTGACATCAAATTCTTCCTTGACCGTGCCCGGCCCTGCTTCCCTGCCGGCGATTCACTACGGAGGTGCTTTCCTTGATTGATATTCGCTCCCTGCAGTATTTCATGGTTCTGACCAGGACCTTAAACTATACCCATGCCGCCTCTGAGCTGCATCTGACCCGTCAGGCGCTTGCCAAATCCATTCACCGCCTGGAGGAGGAGCTCGGGGAACCTCTTTTTACCTCAAACCGCAGCGTCCTGCAGCTGACAGCCGAGGGGGAGCGCATCCGCCGGGCGGCAGCCTTACTTCTTTCGGCCTACGACACCTTCACCCAGGATGTCTTCGGGGAGAAAAAGACGTATTCCCTTTTCGTCGCTTTAGCAACCGGGACCCGCATCTCGCTGCCACCTCACGCTTTTTCAACGTTCCATCTGGAGAATCCGGACATCTCCCTGATCTTAGAGGATATGAACACGGACGCAGCCGTGGCCGCCGTACGCCGGGGAGAGGCGGAGATTGCCCTGGTTGGCTCGATCCCTGCGTATCTGACTGAATTTGACAGCATGCTGGTCCGTCATACCGGACTGCGGCTTGCCGTCCCTATCGATAACGCTCTTTACAACCGGGATTATCTGACGATTACCGACCTGCAGGGGCAGCCTTTGGTTACCGCAGGGCCTCGCAACCATGTCCACCGCTTTCTCTCCGAGCAATGTCAGAAAGCCGGCATAAAGCCAGACTATGCCTTTATGACCTCCGATGCATCGCTCCTGACTGCATATGCCCAGGAAAAGCATTGTCTGTATTTTGCCTTCCCTCCGGACATTCTCCCGACTCCCGAGGGCTTCCGCATCCTCCCCCTGATCACGGATCCGCCGGTCGCGATGCACACCTATGCCATAAAAAAAGCCGGCAGTACACTGTCGACTGCCGGCCAGATCTTATGGAATTATTTCAAAACGCTGGAGTTACTGCCTACAGCAGAATGATGCCCGTGCCCTCGCAGGCATTCTTCGTCTCCTCATCCCAGAGAGATACCTGCACCTCTCCGACATGGGCCTTCGCCAGAAGGAGCATGCAAAGACGGGACTGTCCGATACCACCGCCGATGGTGAGCGGCAGCTCATCGTTTAAAAGCATGCGGTGGAACAGCAGCTTACTGCGCTCTTCGCAGTGAGCTTTTTTCAGCTGGCTGGCCAGAGACTCGGCATCGACACGGATACCCATGGAGCTGATCTCCATCGCCATCCCCAGCGTCTCATGCCAGAAAATCAGGTCGCCGTTTAACGCCCAGTCATCGTAGTCCGGAGCACGTCCGTCGTGCTTCTGTCCGGACTTCAGGAGGTCGCCGATCTGCATCAGGAAGATGGTTTTGTACTTGCGGGCCGCCTCATTCTCTCTTTCCTTCGGCGTCAGCTCCGGATACATATCCTCGAGCTCCTGCGTGGTGAGGAAGGTCACATTTCTCTCGAGCTCAATGTCATTCAGGCTCGGGAACGCCCACTTCAGCTCATCCAGCGTACCGCAGATCGCACCGACGATACGGTTGACCGTATCCTTCAGATAGGCAATGTTCCTCATGTCGCGGTCAATGACCTTCTCCCAGTCCCACTGGTCTACGTAGATCGAGTGCAGGTTGTCCAGCTCCTCGTCACGACGGATCGCGTTCATATCCGCTACCAGGCCGTTTCCCACGCGGAAATCGTACTGCTTGAGCGCCATTCTCTTCCACTTTGCAAGAGACTGCACGACCTGTCCATCCTTGCCGACCGCGGGAATATCAAAGGAGACCGGTCTCTCCACGCCATTCAGATCATCATTAAGACCCGTCGTCGGATCTACGAAAAGCGGTGCGGTGACACGCTTCAGATGCAGCGCAGCACACAGCTTCACCTGGAATATCTGCTTGATCTTTCCGATCGCCTTTTGTGTGTCGTACAGACCCAGCGCTGATGTATAACCTTCCGGTACGATAGTCTTGGACATAATCTGGTCTCCCTTCACTCAATACTTGATTGCCGGAAAACGTGGCGGATTGCTCCGTTCTTCAAAACGGCCCAGCCTTCCGGGCATCCTCACTCCGCTTTCATAAAATATGGTAGGTATTATACATCAGGATTTTCCGATTGAAAACCAGATAAATTGTATCGAGTAGGATACAATACGTGTATAATAACGCATTTGCCAGCCCTTTTTCACAGAAAAGGTGACAACCTCGTCCGAAACGTGTAAAATAGGGTCATCCTACAGGAGAGTATTTGACCCATGAGTTCCAAAAACACCTGGACGTGCCGCTTCTGCGGCGCAGAAAACAAAAACAGCCAGAAATCAAGCCGCTGCGCAAACTGTGGCATAGACCGTTCCTATTCCCTCGAGGACTACTCGGTCTTTTTTTCGCTGACCGACACCCAGACGCAGCAGTACGAAAAGAAAAAGCTCGTAAAAATCGAGGTCTCTGCCGAGCAGGCAGTACCGAAGGCTGCTATCTCCAAGGCTGCCGCTTCCGCGACCATCCCTGTGACAAAATCCTCGGACAAACAGACAAAAGCATCTCCGACCACATCATCACAGACTGCATCATCCCGGGCCGCAGCATCTCCTACCACGTCATCACAGACTGCGTCCTCGCAGACCTCGGCTTCGCAGACTGCGACGGTCTCACAAACAGAGATCTCTCAGGCCGAAACCGCCAGCCACAATCAAAGCTCCGGTTGGAATCAAGGCTCCTCCGGCGAATATACGCTGCGGACGAACCCGGCACAGACCCCCTCGGTCCCGACCCACAGCCCGAAAAACCGCTGGCTTGCCCTGGTACTTTGCGTCTGCCTGGGCTTCTTCGGCGTCCACTATTTCTACGTAGGCCGCTGGAAGAAAGGCACCCTGTACATCTTCACGCTCGGCTTCCTCTACATCGGCTGGCTGATCGATATTCTCATCGTCCTGTTTGGGTATTTTAAGGACTCAGACGGACTTTATCTGAAGTAATGCTATCCGATATCCTTGCGGAGGCCTTTGGGAAGGTGGTTCTTGATGAGCCGGCCGTCGCTCTTCCCCCAGCCAAGGGAGTATCCGTCTGCGCAGATCAGGACCCAGCCGCGGCTGCCGTCTGAGGGCAAAGCCTCGCCGCGCAGGAACGCCGCTGCCTCATCGGATGTGGCAGGAAGGTCGACACGGTGCCGGACATCCTCCTGACCCAGAGCCAGCGCCAGAGCGTGGGAGGGCTCCATCCGTCCGGGCTTTTGGGTTCCCAGATGAAGACCGGGACGGAGGACCTTCAAGCCCTCCAGATCCGGGGTCTCCCCCGGTGCCAGATAAATCTGTTCTCCAAAGAAAATCGGCTTCCTTCCTGCAAGGAAGCTTTTTCCTTTTTCGGAAAAAACCTCTGTCAAAAGATCCTCTGCCTCAGGAGGCAGCGACTTACTTTTCCCAGCCTTCCCGGCCTTTCCCGATTTGCCAGGCTTTCCTTTCTTCCCTGCTTTCCCAGAGGTTTTCTGACGGTCCGAGGCCTGTCTGGTGTCGGCCAGTGAATAGCTGTCTTCGCCACCCGCTTCCCAGTCACCGCTTTTTCTTAAGGCCGCGACGAAATGGCCTTCTCCGTTCAGATGATGAGGAAGAAGCCGCATGGTGCGGGACAGAGCGTCGCGGGACAATGTGGCGGTCCCCGGTGTGGCGTTCTCTGGCGTGGCAGCCTCCGATGTGGCAGCCCCCAATGTGGCGGTCTCTGACGTGGCGGTCTTTATTCTTTCGGCCCACTCCGGTTTTCCTGCCTCAAAGCACTCGCCGAAGGTGTATTCTCTGTTCTGCGGCTTCTCGCCGCTCATATCCAGCAGATCGTACTCCGTTCCTTCTTCTCCCCTTGCCGCGACAAAATCCGCGATCTGGCCTT
>CAMOGO010000075.1 GCA_946614075.1 uncultured Lachnospiraceae bacterium
GGAGGTCTACGAGCCGCAGGTGGAAGAGCATGAGGAGATCATGTACAGCACCTTAAATACGATCCACCAGGGTATGCGGATGGTCGTTTCGGAAGGCTCTGTCAAGTCGATTTTTGACGGCTGTCCGGTATCCGTCGCCGGTAAGACCGGTACCGCCGAGGAGTCCTCCAAAAGAGGCCCTCACGCCTTGTTTATCGGCTTTGCTCCCTATGAGAGCCCTGAGGTAGCTCTTGCGGTCACCGTGCCCTTTGGCTATTCCTCGAGCCATGCGGCTGAGATTGCCCGTGAAGTCCTCGACTATTACTATGGCGCGATCTCCCTGGAGCAGATCCTGGCGCAGGGTGCATCCGATACCTCCGGCATCACCATCAACGACTAATTCCGGAAAGCGGAGTGGGGACGAACAGGCAGAAAAGAGGTAAGGAATTCATGTCGCAGACTGTTTATATCAAGGCTGTCCCTGACTGTCTCATATTCCATCTCGATCCGGACGTTCCTTTCGACTGGATCGTGAAGGACCTTTCCCGGCAGATCCAGGAGGCTGACCGATTTTTCCATAATCTGCATACGGCAGTGCGCTTCCTCGGGCGGGATCTGAAGCCCGAGGAGGAGCTTACGCTGCTGCATGCCATCACGGATCATTCCACGATCCACGTGATCTGTGTGCTTTCATGATACGAATGTACATGACGCTAATCTATATGTAACGTAGGAGAGGCATTGCCTATGTCAGCTATTTTTAATTTCCGGAATTACCATTTCCGCTATCTGAATATCCGACTGCTGATCTATGTCGCCATTGTCTGCTACATGGGAATCTTGTTCCTGTCAAGCGCCACGGCGGCCGACGCCACGACATCCCGTGTCGACCATCAGCTCATGGGAATCGCTGCCTCCACAGCCGTCCTGGTCGTCGTAGCCCTGGTCGATTATCATTTCCTGTTCAAGATCGCGATCCCGATCTACTGCGCCTGCCTGGGCATGCTGCTGGCTGTACGTCTCTGGGGAGCCAACTACAACAACGCGGTCCGCTGGATTGAAATCACCTCCTCCATATCCGTACAGCCGTCGGAGTTTTGCAAACCCGGTCTTGTCTTGTTTTTTGCGGCATATTTTTCGTACTGGTCTGAAAAGGGAAAAATTAATAACGTTTTTACAGTAATTGGGTCTACCTTTTTTCTCGTGTTTCCTGTATACTTAATCTACAAACAGCCGGATCTTAGTACGACTATGGTCATGCTTTTCCTCTTCGTGATCATCATCTATACAGCGAAGATCAGCTATAAATGGATCCTGGGTGTACTGGGAGCAGCAGCTCCTTTTGCGATCTATGCGTACTACATGATTTCCAATCAGGCCGCGCTGATCCTTCAGGGGATCGAACCTGAGGATGGTCTGATCAGTAACTATCAGGTGCGACGCATCCTTTCCTGGCTTTATCCGGAAAGGTTTACCGATATTGTCTACCAGTCGGAAAACTCGATCATGGCGATCGGGTCCGGCGGGCTCAATGGCAAGGGGCTTTTCAACACGACCCTGGAGTCCGTCAAAAACGGTAATTTCCTGGTTGAGCAGGATACGGACTTTATCTTTGCTGTCATCGGAGAGGAGACCGGTTTTATCGGCAGCGTAGCGATGGTAGCACTGTTGTTTCTTATTATTGTTGAGTGTGTGTATGTTGGAATCCGTGCCAAGGACCTTGGCGGAAGGCTGATCTGTATCGGCGTGGCGGGCGTGTTAGCGTTCCAGTCCTTTGTCAATATCGGTGTCGCAACGGGGCTTCTCCCGAACACCGGTATCCCGCTTCCCTTCATCAGCGCAGGCCTTAGCTCCCTGGTAAGTTCCTTTATTTCGATCGGGCTGGTCATCAATGTCGGTCTCCAGCGCGAGCGCAAACAATAAATGGAGGTAGTCTATGAATTTAGGCTTAATTGCCCACGATGGCAAGAAAAAGCTCATGCAGAATTTCTGCATTGCTTATCATGGTATTTTAAGCAAGCACGAACTGTATGCTACCGGTACCACGGGAAGACTAATCGAGGAAGTTACCAATCTGTCTATCCACAAATTCCTGGCAGGCCCCTTAGGCGGAGAGCAGCAGCTGGCAGCGCAGATCGAGAACAATCAAATTGATCTCGTCATTTTCCTGCGCGACCCGCTTCACAAAAAGTCGTCGGAGCCTGATATCTTCAAGGTAATCAATCTTTGCGACGTACACAATATTCCGCTTGCCAGCAATGTTGCGACAGCCGAGCTTCTGATCAAGGCGCTCGACCGCGGCGACATGGAGTGGCGGAATGCCTATAAATAAAAGCTGGTCGAAGGTTTTTTAAGACATGGCAAATTACGAATACAGCCGTCACCGGCGCAGGGAAGAGGCAAGAAGGCGCAGGATCCGTTTCCTGATCGTACTTGTGGTTCTCCTCTTTATCGCGTCCGGAGCGGTTATCCTTATCAAGCTCAGGCAAGGGGTGACTTCAGAGGGTGCCCTTTTAATGAGCTTCCGAAATGAAAATGTACAGGTCGAGCCGGACCTGCCGGGAGCGAAGGGTCCTGCACCCTTTGCCTCATCCCTGGCGGTTGTCCCGGATGAAAATGTGTATTACGATACCAGCATCGCGACAGGCGCCGCCATCATGGTGAATGACACGACCCAGGAGGTTCTTCACAGCGAGGGTGCCTTTATCGAGAAGTCCAATGCCAGTACGACGAAGCTGATGACCCTGCTTTGTGTGCTGCGGTACGGAAACTTAAGCGATGCCGTCACCGTCACGGCCGACGCCCTGAATCCTTTGATCGGTACCGGGTCCACCGTCGCCGGGCTCGCCGAGGGCGATACCATCTCGATGGATCAGCTGCTCTACGGGCTCATGCTTCCCTCGGGAAACGATGCGGCGAATGTCATCGCCATCCATATGGACGGGAGCATAGCGGCTTTCTCGGACCGTATGAACCAGCTGGCCTGGGAGATCGGCGCGACACATTCTCATTTCCTGACGCCTCACGGTCTGGATCAGGAGGGGCATTACACGACAGCCTATGATCTCTACCTGATACTGCACGAGCTCCTGAAGGACCCTCGTTTCACCCAGATCACCGGCACGCCGATTTACACGGCGACCTACACAAACGCAGCGGGACAGGCTGTTTCCCAGACCTGGACCAATACCAATGCCTTTATCAACGGAGGATACTCCGCACCGGACGGCGTGACCGTCAACGGAGGCAAAACGGGCACGGATTCGACCGCTATGTACTGTCTGACCTGTACAGCGATCGACCGGAACGGGCAGCAGTATATCGGTGTCGTTCTGCAATCGTGGTCGAACGATGCGCGTTACTCAAACATGAAGAATTTATTGGTGAAAATTGTGAATTAACATTGTGTTTCATCGGTAATGAAGTTATAATATCACCACTTAAGAAACAAAAGGAGGATTTAACATGCTTCAGATTATTGCGGGCAGCAAAGGAAAAGGAAAAACCATATACCTGTTGGACAAAGCCAATAAGTCGATCAAGGAAACCAAGGGAACGATCGTCTATATCGACAAGAACAACAAGCATATGCATGAGCTGAATGCTCAGATCCGTCTCATTGATGCCAGTGAATATCCGATCCGTTCTTATAATGCATTCATCGGCTTTGTATGCGGTATCATTTCCCAGGACTACGACCTTGAGGAGCTCTATCTGGACAGCTTCTTAAAGATTTCCCACCTCGAGGGAATGGACATCACCGAGGCCGTCAACGAGCTGAATGCGATTGCCGAGAAAAACCATGTATCGATTATCATCAGCGTCTCTATGGATGAGAAGAATCTGCCGGAGGCAGCCAAGAGCCATCTGATCCTGTCTCTGTAATCGTCCGTGATTGATTCTGGTCTTAGAAGGGCTGCCGGCGGGCGGCCCTTTTCCATGTACACTCTGGCACCGGAAAGGAGCAGGCAGTGGCTAAAAAGAAGAAAAATGTCATCCGCTATCGGAAGCCTGTCCACCTGAATGTAGGCGTGGTCATTTTCCTGGTGGTGGCAGTCTATCTGGGGATTTTCCTCCTGCAGTATATGGCCAGGGAGAAAATCCGTGTTTATGAGGTCGTGGAGGGCTCTGTAACCAATACCTCCCAGTACACCGGAATCGCTTTGCGGGACGAAAAGGTCACCTACGCACAGGGAGCCGGCTATCTGAATTTCTACAAACGAGAAGATGAGAGAGTAAGGGTCGGGGACCTGATCTACACTCTGGACGAAAGCGGTACCGTCAGCGATATCTTAGCGCAGCTGACGGCTTCTTCGGATTCATTGACCGATGACAATCTTCTGATGCTGAAAAACCAGCTGGCGAATTTCAGCACGGATTACCAGCCGGTTCATTTCGACGATGTGTATTCCATCAAGGCTTCCTTAAGCACCTCGCTGCTGGAGTACATGAGCGGCACGGTCCTCGATGAGCTGACGGAGATGCTCGAGAGGAACAATATCGTATTCACCCGGAATTACACCGATACCAGCGGGATTGTCGAGTTTTACGTCGATGGGATGGAGGAGCTTAAGACCTCCGACATCGATGAGGTGGATTTCTCCCCGAATGCCTACACCCGGACATCCTTAAGCTCTGGCAGCCTCGTGGAGAGCGGGGGAGCGGTTTTTAAGACGATCCACTCGGACACCTGGGATATCATCATTCCGATTTCCGATGAGGACAAGGCCAAATACTCGGAAAACAGCATCATTTCCGTCGCCTTCCCCGGCACGGGACTGACTGCCAACGCGGAGTACGACCTGGTCATCGGCTCGGACGGAGAGGCCTACGGCCGCCTTCATCTGTACAAATATATGGTCCAGTTTGCCTCGGACCGCTTCATCAATGTCGAGCTGGAGGACCATGGCGAAGCCGGGCTCAAGATCCCAACCTCCGCTGTGATCAGCAAGCCTTTTTACATCATCCCAAAGTCCTACATGACGACGGGCGGCGACTCCTACGATGACGGCTTCTTCCAGGAGGTCTACAATGCCGGCACCACCTCGGTGGAGTTCACGCCGACCACGATCTATTATTCCGATGAGGAATACTGCTATGTCGACCCCTCCGCCTTCACAGAGGGCACGGTCCTGATCGAGCCGGACACGAACAACCGCTATCAGGTGGCGGCGACCCTTTCCATGCAGGGCGTCTACAATATCAATAAGGGCTATGCGGTTTTCCGTCATATCGAGATCATCGATGAGACAGGAGACTATTACATCGTAAAGAAAAACACCAGCTACGGCATTTCTCTCTATGATCATATAGTTCTGAACGCGGCGGCCGTCAAAGAAAACGACATTGTATATTAATATTCCTGAAAAAGGGCATCAGAACAGGCATAAGAATGGGCATAAGCCAAAGAACGAACTTGACAAATATAGGAAAACCTTAGATAATAAAGAGTAGGTTTTTTTAAGAAAGAGGCTAAATATGGCGAATATATTTGATCGTTTTTTAAACAGCATGAGACTTCAGGATGAGGATTACGACGACGAGGAAGAGGACCTTTTCGAGGACGATGAGGACGATGAGTACGAGGAAAGACCGCGTCTTTTCGGACGTTCCCGCCGCAGAGATGAGGACCTGGATGATGAGGAGGACTTCGACGAGTCACCTCGCTCTCGCGCCAGAGAAAGAGCATCCGCTCGTGAGAGTGCTTCTTCGTCACGTGAGGTAAAGGAAACCCGCGAGTCCCGCGACAGCGGACGTGAGAGCCGTGACAGCGGACGTGAGTCAGCATTCTCTTCCCGCTCCAGCTCCAGAAGCAGCTCCCGCAGCCGTTCGAATGTCGTTCCGATGCGCGGCGGCAAGGGCCAGATGGAGGTCTGCATGATCAAGCCCACGAGCTTTGACGATGCCCGTGAGATCTGCGACACCCTGATGGAGGGCCGTGCGGTTGTGATCAATCTCGAGGGTCTGCACATCGAGGTAGCGCAGCGGATCATCGATTTCAGCTCCGGCGCCTGCTATTCCTTAGGCGGCAATCTTCAGATGATCTCAAAGTATATCTTCATCGTGACTCCCCGTACGGTAGAGCTTTCCGGTGATTTCCAGGATATGGTCCTTTTAGCAGACGATGCCGGCCTGTCCTCTTTGAGCTTTAATCTTTGATCTTTTTGATCAGACATATTCTTCGTAATAATCAGATTTGAAAGCACGGAGTAATCCGTGCTTCTTTCATCACAGGATGACACATGCTTACGGCATAATTTACCATGTGCTTACGGCATGATTTCAGGATTACCTAAGGAGCTTACCCATGAAAAACAGCCTGACC
>CAMOGO010000076.1 GCA_946614075.1 uncultured Lachnospiraceae bacterium
TCGTCTTTGATGGAGCAGAGGTTCCTGCAGCGCAGGCCACGGCATGGCTGGCAGGGGCTGTGGCAGCCGCGGATTATGTCACGTCCCTCACCTACACTGTCGTCGACGGAGCGACGGTCCTTGTCGGTGAAAAGACTAACGAAGCCTCCATCGCCTCGATTCGTGCAGGCGAGATCTTCTTCTCCATCGACGAGACCGGAAGCGTGATCCTCGAGTATGACCGCAATTCCAAGGTGTCCTTCACCCAGGATGACCCTGTCGATATCTACAAGGGTCGCCCGCTCCGTGTCTATGACACCCTGGCCAATGAGCTCCTGCTCACCTTCAGGCCGAACCGGTTCGACAATGATGAGGATGGCTGGAACGTCATGGAAGGTCTCGGCAGATCTATCCTGCAGGCCTATGAGGGTGACGGTGCCCTGCAGAATGTGGACCTCGAGAGCGACTTTATCGTGGACAGAGGCAGGTCCACAGGGGACAGCGTGTACCTGAATGTCGGCATCCAGCCTGTCGACAGCGCGGAGAAGTACTACTTCACCGTGATCAGCAAATAAGATTTTTCACAGATAAAGGAGGAAGGAGACAATGGGTAAATCCAGCAGAGTAAATAAGGCTCCCCTCTCCATGAGAGAAGGGAAAGTGTTCCTGGATGGAGTAGAAGTCGCTGATTCCTGCAAGTGCCAGATCGTATTCACACCGAAGGTCTGGGAAGGCAGTGCGCTTGGCGATCCGGGCACGAACCGCAGGTGGATCGGCTACGATATTACCGTCACGATCGAGAGCTGGAAGACCAATAACCGCTGGGCTTCCATGGTCACAAAGTACATCAAGAACGGTGCAACTCCGGAGTTCAAGATCCAGGGTGTCCAGGAGGACAAGAACTCCGATTACTACGCGAAGAACAAGGCCAACAAGATCACTGTTGTCGGCTGCGTGCCTACGGGCGACATCAATCTGCTCGACATGGACACTGACGGTGAGGTCGTGAAGGAAAGCATCAAGTTCGGCGCGAAGAAGATCGCGTAAGGATCGCCAGAGCAGTAAACAGAATATCATCGAGCCCGGAAGGAAGCGGTTCCCTCCGGGCTTTTTCTATGAGGAGGACAAGCCAGCATGAATATCAAAGCGTTTATGAAGCAGGATCTGAAGGACAGAGGGACGATGGAATTCCCTGGTATCGAGCGGTTCAAGGATGAGGAAGGAAACGTCATTCCTTTTATCATCAAGCGGCTCTCCCGTTCCCGCCTGAAGGAGATCCGGGATATGTACCGGACGACACAGGTCTACAGGGACAAGAACAATGGGAAGCGCCCCGTGATCGGGGCAAATGGCCAGGTGGCCGTGATCAAAGACTACGACGCTGAGAAAGCAGGCCTCCATTTCATGGTGGAAGCCTTTGTCCAGCCCAAACTGGATGATCCTGAGCTGATGGATTATTACGGCGTTATTGACGTCCTGGAGATGCCCTACATCCTGTTTGCAGACAAAGAGGAATTTGATTATGCAGATGACTGCCTCATGATCGCCCTCGGCCTGAAAGAACAGCAGGATGAGAAAGATATCGTTGACGAAGTAAAAAACTGATCACAGGCGATACAGACGACCCGGATTCCAATGATTGGTTCTGGGCGCACCTGCTGTGGCAGAAACGGGGCCTACGCATGGAAGAATTCGCGGAGATGCCCCGGAGCATGCAGCTGGCCTATATCGCCTCGGAACAGGTGGCTATGGAGTATCCTGCAAACTCCATGGACAGAATGGCTAAAGTATATATCAAAACAGATTAGACAGAAGGGAGGTGAGGCGGTGTGGCAGATATACAGACCACATTGAGGTTAAATGACCAGGCATCAAATGTCCTGCAGAAGGTCGCTAATACTGCGAAACAGGTTTCATCCCAGATGCAGGCGACAGGGAACGCAATTGACAGAGCGTTTACATCGAGCGCACCTTCGTCCTTCGCCTCCCAGGCGGGAAACGCGATCCAGTCTGTGGAGGGGCAGGCAGCATCCCTGGGGATGGCGGTTGACCGCATATTTGAGGAACCGAATACATCCGGATTCCTTGCAGAAGCGGAGGCGGGATTCGGAAGTGCATCGGCGGGAGCAGAGGAATTGGCGGGAGCCGCCGAGACTGCTGGAAACGCCATTGATGAGGCGGCGTCAGCTGCGGAAGGACTGGGAAACAGCACCGACGGGATGGGCGATAATAACGGCCTTGACGAACTTGGAAATGATGCCAGGGGCGCCGGCGCTGAAATGGACAGTGCCTCCGAAAAAGCGTTTTCCCTTGGTGAGGCCGTTAAGAAAATGGCACTTGCCATAGGAGCGGTCAAGATAGCGAATGGGTTCAAGAACTTTGTTCAGGAAAGCATAGGCCTTGGGACGGAATATACCCATATGATGGCGGAAGTCGCGGCCATCTCCGGAGCGACCGGGGATGAGTATGCTATGTTGCAGCAGACCGCCAGAGACTACGGAGCCAGTACGATATTTACCGCCACGGAGTCGGCTGAGGCGCTGAAATACATGTCTCTCGCAGGCTGGTCAGCACAGCAGTCCGCAGAAGGCCTCCCCGGCGTCCTGAACCTTGCTGCTGCCTCCGGAATGGAGCTCGGCGCGGCGTCGGATATGGTCACCGACTACCTGACCGCATTCGGCATGGAGGCAGGGCAGGCAACCTACATGGCAGATATGCTCTCTTATGCACAGTCGAACAGCAACACGACCGCACAGCAGTTGGGAGAGGCGTACCTGAATTCTGCGGCTGCCATGCATTCTGCAGGACAGGATATCGAGACAACCACCGCTATGATGGAGGCTATGGCTAACCAGGGTACGAAAGGATCCCGGGCAGGCACCCAGATGGCCGCAATCGTAAGGGATATCACCCAGAAGATGGAGACCTACAGCACGGCAGCGGATCTGGCCAAGGCATCCAGCTCCGGACTCAGCTCCGTGACCGGAGATATGAACGATCTACTCGGGACCTCCGCAATACAGATCGGCAATATGCTGGTCCCTGTTTCCGATGCGAAAGGCAACTTCCGAGACCTGACCGATATCATGACCGATGTGGAAACATCCCTTACCGGCCTTGGAACAGCAGAAGCATCCGCGGCTCTGATGAACACCTTTACTGACAGATCCGTCAGGGGTGTACGCCAGATCCTGACCGAAGGAATGGAAAACGTAGCGGAATATGAGGATAGGCTGAGACATTCTGCAGGTGCTGCCCAGGATGCATCGGACAAGATGAACGATAATCTTGCAGGAGACACTGCAATGATGACATCCGCATTCCAGGAAATGCAGCTCCAGGTCTTTGAGGGCCTTGAGGGCACACTCAGGGGCGGCACGCAGTATCTGACGAACACGGTCATCCCGATTTTGACGGATTGGGTGCCAGACGCCGCAGGAACGATTGCCGGAGGCATCAGCAGGGTCGGCCAGGCCCTTGCACCGATGCTGGAGACGGTCCTCCGGAACCCCCAGGCAGTGGCAACAGCGTTCTCATCGATTGGTACCGGACTTGCGGCTTTTGGTGCTGTGAACCGTATCTCTTCCGTCATGAGTGCCTTTGATGCCGGAAAGCTGAGCGGAGCAGGAGGACTGATTGGTGCTATTTCCAGGTTCGGTGGCGTCCTTACCGCACATCCCTGGGCGGCAGGAGCGGCGGCTGTTGTTGGTGCGATTACGGCTGTTGGTCTTGCCTGGAAGCACTATAATGACCAGCAGATAGAGGAGAATTTGGCAGAAAGATTTGGAAAGATAGAACTTACTGCTTCACAGATCGGCGAGCTCGCAGACATGACTGTCAATGCAGACTGGAAATTGAATGTAGATTCTTCCCTTGCGAATTTCCAGGAGGCGGGCAAATTAGCTGAGCAAGCCAGACAGGCGCTGATATCGAACGACTCTATCGAATGGAAAGCAAGAATCGGATTGGATCTGTCAGCGAATGATATCGAAACGTATAAGTCGAATATCCAGGAGTACGTCACATCCAGCATAAAGGCCATCGAAGACCAGTCATACGCCATGTCCTTGTCGCTCGAGACCATGGACATCAGAATGGTGGATGGGAGCAGTTTTGCTGACAAGGTTAATGAGTGGGCTGCTGGCGATGTTGCAGAAGCCCAGGGTCTTAGTGATCAGCTGACACAGGTTGTTCAGAATGCACTTGAAGACGGAATCATGAGCGTTGACGAGCAGGAGGCCATCAATCGCTTGCAGGACAAGATGAACAATATCCTTGCCGGTTGGAAGCTCGCAGAATCCAAAGCAAGGATGGATATGATTGAGGATGAATTTGGAAGACTATCAGGCAGAGACCTGACGGTTGATTCATTCACTTCCTTAATCGAGAAATCTCGTGAGGCTAGGCAAGAAGCCATGAGCGCTGCTGACGAGAATAGAGCTGCGTTATATTCAACGTTGGAAGCGGCTGCGCAGAGAGAAGAGAACAGAAATGATTCAAGATGGGATACAAGCGAAGCGGCCCGTGAAGAATATGAGGCAGCCAGAGCTAGAGGCGAAAAAACAGAGAATGAGTACTGGAATGCAAGACATCAGATTGCAGCTGCTGCGGTTAATGAAGAGGCCGGTATTCTGGCCAGTACTCTCGAATTAAGCAACAATACTCTGGACGACAATTATGGAGCTCAAATAACAAAATCTACCGCAAGTACAGAGTCTGCAATACAGCGCCAGTTAGCGAATATGGATAGTGCTTTCAAATCCGGAAACACAGACAACATGTTTAATATCGGCGAGATGATTGGAAATGCCACTGCAGGAAGAAATGCCGAGATGGGCAAACTCTGGAAAACTCTTCAGCCAGATGTGCAGGATGCGAAGACTCTTATGGATCAGTACTCCAATCTTGGAGAACAAGCACCGCAGTCATTCTATGACTCCTATTGGCACGCAATGGAAGTCGGTGCGGCAGCGGGTGATTCTGGTGCGGCGATGGAACTCGCAGCGAAACAACTTGTAGGGGATGAATCTAAGCAGGCCTTAAAGAACGCGATCATGGACGGTACAGCCAATGTCCCACAGGATTTCAAAGAGGCAGTCGAGAGAGCTGCTGTTGCAGCTTCCGAAGATCCCCCTACATTTGAAGGGGTCCGGGGAAAAATAGAAAGCATGGAAGTTGAATTCGACGAGGCAAATGTCCAGAGAATCCTCGCTGACACCGTGCAGGGAATATCAGCCACTGGCCAACAGATTGAGGTTAACGCAGGTGAGGTCGGTGTGGAGTATGAAATCACCACAGAACCCATTTCAGCCGGAGACCTCGCAGAGAAACTTGGGAGTTCGGTTGATGAGGCTTTTGCCAATCAGCCGGAGATCACCGCAGACACAGAATTACAGGTTGGAACAAAGATAGTCGTTTCGGAGTCCGGCATCACTGTTGAGACCGGGAATACCGGTGTAGCGGTCGAAGAGGCGAAGTCGCAGATCGCTGCAGAGGCCGAAGGGGCTGCCTCAGATCCGATAGAAGTGGAGCAGGCAGTCAACACGACAACAGTCGCTGGAGAGACAGATACCTCTGCTACACAGGAAGCAGTGGAGCTTGCAGCGGCGGATCCTGTGGATCAGACAGTACCGGTCAACGCCAAGTATGAAATAGCCTCTACGGACGCATCCCAGCTGGGCGAAGCGGTCAGCTCAGCGTTGCAGACGCAGGAGGCGGCAGAGATCACTATACCTGCAAATGTTACAATTACTGCCGGCACGGTAGTCGCAGAGGAGGCTTTGTCAGCTGCACAGTCCGCGATTACATCCAGCTTTGGCAGTACATTCGAAGCCGCTGGACAGGTTAATGTCACCCTGACCAAGGCAAGCGATAACATCGATGCTGTTTACAACCAGGTCGGAAGCGAGATCAATTCCAAATTCTCGCATGACTACCATACGACCGCAAATCTTCACGTGAGCATTCATGTGGATTACAGTATTGCCAACCCTACTAAGACGGTCACATTCAGCGGTGCCGGCAGTGGCTCCGGAACCATTCACGCCCATGCGCTCGGCGGTTATTTTGACGAGCCCCATATCGGCCTTGTGGCTGAAGCAGGTGCCGAGTACATTATCCCGATGAACGGGAGCAACCGCAGTATTGAGATGTGGAGAGATGCCGGTGAGATGCTGGGTGTCAATCTCCAGGACTATTTTGGCCGGGCGGTGGCCAACGGCTCCAATCCTTTTGAGGAGCCCTATGTCATACCACATGCAGACGGAGGGATCTTTGACGAACCTCACCTGGGGCTTGTGGCCGAGGCTGGTCCGGAAGCGG
>CAMOGO010000077.1 GCA_946614075.1 uncultured Lachnospiraceae bacterium
ACGATGGAGATGCTCTCGGCCTATTGCGATGAGTTCCTGATCCACGCTGTGGATGTGGAGGGGAAGAATGCAGGCATCGATACCGACCTGGTAAGGCTTCTGGCGAAATACGACGGCCTGCCTATGACCTACGCGGGAGGCGTGTCCGGCATCACAGACCTGGAAAAGCTGAAAAAAGAGGGGAGGGGCAGACTCGATGTCACGATCGGAAGTGCCCTGGACCTCTTTGGCGGGAAACTTGCCTTTACGGATATCCTTTCGTGGTTCCGAAATAATGGATAAATGGCGGCTTAGCCGCCATTTTTTGGTTGATTAAAGCTTTTCTCAGGAGTATAATAATTGTTAACATATCAAAGGCTTTGGAGTGTAGGCTTTTGAAAAACAATCATAAGGAGGGAACTAGCATGAGTAAACGTATCACCACCTGGCTTGTGGCCTTTGCGATGCTTGTCTTTCTCATCCCCGGCGTAGGCGCTGTTGTGAAGGCCGAGACGGACGGAGACTGGGATTACAGCATTTCCGATGGCCAGGCTACCATTACCGCCTATCACGGATCGGAAACGACCATCGTGACGCCGCAGACCCTGGGAGGTACCCCGGTAACGGCGATCGGCGAGGATCTTTTTAACGGTAATATCAATATTACTTCCGTAACGGTTTCGGAGGGTGTCACCTCCATCGGAAGAGAAGCTTTCCGCGATTGCTCTTCGCTGACGGAGATCGTTCTGCCTTCTACTCTGACATACATTGGGTGGAATGCTTTCCAGGCTTCCAAGATCAAGAGCGTGGAGATCCCGGATGGGGTAACGGCGATCGGTGCCTATGCATTTTATGGCTGCACCGGCCTTCGGACGGCTGTGATCGGTGCCGGTGTTGCGAGCTGGGAGACAGACTGGGATGACAACCAGGCTTTCTACGGATGTACGCTTCTGATGGATCTGACCATCAAGGAGGGTGTCAGCGCCATCGGCAACGGTGCTTTTGAGGGCTGCACCCTGCTGACGGATGTGACTCTTCCGAGCACGATCCTTACCGTTGGTTCGAGAGCCTTCGCGGACTGCGAGCTTCTTACCAATGTGACGGTATACGGCGAGATCGGGGAAGGTGCCTTTGAAAACTGCACCAGCCTGTCCGGCGTTACTCTGAATGACAACCTGAAAATCGGCAGCCGTGCTTTCTATGGCGATACCAGCCTGAAGGAAGTCGTCCTTCCCCAGACCTTGATGGAGATCGGTGCCTCCGCTTTTTCCGGCTGCACCAAGCTGGCAGCGATTGACATCCCGGACTCGGTAAACTATATCGGTGCTTATGCCTTCTACGGAGATACGCAGCTTGAGACGGCTGTGATCGGTGCCGGTGTCAGCTCCTGGGGTACAGACTGGGATGACAATGAAGCCTTCATGAACTGCACCAAGCTGAAAAACCTGACCATCAAGGATGGCTGTGCGTATATTTCCAATGGCACCTTCCAGGGCTGCTCGGCTCTGGAGGAGGTTGTCCTGCCTGACAGTATTGCCACGATCGGCTATGACGCCTTCGGCGACAATCTTTCCTTAAAGACCGTGACCTTCGGAACGAGCCTTACCGCGATCGGTGACGGAGCCTTCTGGGGCTGCCCGCTCCTGAATACGGCTGAACTTCCGGCAAACCTTCTGTCGATCGGCCACAATGCCTTCCGCGGCTCTGAGCTGAGAAGCGTTGTGATCCCGGACAAGGTCATGACGATCGGCTACTATGCTTTTGCCGACAGCCCGGCGCTGGAGAACGTCGTCATCGGTGAGAGCGTCGAGACCTGGTATACCGACTGGGGTACCAATGGCGCCTTCATGAACTGCCCGAGACTCACCACTCTGGAGATCAAGGATGGCTGCCTGTGGATCGGAGAGTATGCTTTCCAGAACTGCCCGTCCTTGGAGAGCGTCGATGTTCCGATTACGGTCACCGGTGTCGGAGAGCATGCCTTTGAAAACTGCACCGGCATGACTCACCTTTCTATGCAAAGAGGCACGATCGGCAATGCGGCTTTCCAGGGCTGCAATGCTCTAAACGATGTACAGCTCACCCGTATCACCAGTATCGGAGAGTACGCTTTCCAGAACTGCATCTCCTTAAATGAGTTTACCATCCCGGATACCGTGACGTCCATCGGTCACCGTGCCTTGGCCAACACCTCCATCGCACAGATCGTTGTGCCGGAGAGTGTCACCTACCTTGGCTATGGTGTCTTCGCTGACTGCCCTGGACTGTTGACCGCCGTGATCGGAAACAATATCACCGAGTGGGGAACTGACTGGGGTGACAATGATATGTTCGCCAATGACGCGGCACTGCAGTATGTCATCGTCGAGGATGGCGCCAACAGCCTTCCTTCCAGGATGTTTATCAATTGCTCCGCTCTGATCGGCGTACAGCTTCCGGAGACGGTTGTTTCCTATACCAATGATATGTTCGAGGATGCTTCCGAATCGGCAGCTGTCTACGGTTCCGGTTCCAAGATGGCAGCTCTGGCATCCGAAAACGGTGTAGCCTATGTCGAAGGCGCGATCGAGCTTCCGGAATACGAGATGGCAACGATCACGGTAACCGCTTCCGAGGGCGGCAGAGTAGCGCTTCCGACTGAGCTGACAAAGCCTGTCGGTTCTATGGCTGCTGTATGGTGCGTCCCGGCTCCCGGCTACATGCTGAACAGCATCTTTGTCAATGGTATCGCTCTGAATAACGCAGATCGCTTCGCCGTTACCGGTGACAGCGCGATTGAGGTCAGCTTCGTCGAGGATCCGAGCTATGTCGATCCGTATGCGTCCCTGGATGGAGACGCTGAGGCTCCCGAAGGCGAAGAGCCGTCCGAGACCGAAGAGGCTTCCGGTGAGACCGAGGAAGCTTCTGAAACCGAGGAGTCTTCCGCAGAAGAGACGCCTGCCGAAGAGGGTGCAATGGCAGGTGCCGGCCCCTTCACCGAGGCGGATGATGTGTATGCTTCTGCGATGACTTACCTGAATGGTGTTCTGAGCTTTGCTTCCGACCAGTATCTGGAGGCAGACAATACGATCACGGCAGGAGCCTTACTGAACCTGCTGTATCGCCTGGAAAAGACGCCTGAGGTCGAGTGGGTTGACTACGATCCTTCCGTCACGGCCGATTCCTGGTACGGCAAGGCTTGCGTATGGGCAGTCGAGGCCGGAATCCTGGAGGCCGAAAACCTGGAAGGCTTCGATCCGAATGTCGAGGTCGGCAGAATGACGGCTGCTCTGATCCTTCACCGCTATGCCGAGTACAAGGGTGTAGAGGTTGCATCCGATGCCTCTTTGCTTGAGGGTTATGAGGATGCTCTCGAGTTTGTACCTGCCGGAATCCTGACCGGTGCAGAGCCGGATACCTCCGGCTTCTTCGGAGCCCTTGGCTGGGGTATGGCGAACGGCCTGACCTACGGCACCGACGGTACGATGATCGAGGCATATGAGCCTGCCCTGTGCGGACAGTGCACCAGAATGATCGCATCGTTCCTGGCAGACCAGATCGGTCAGTAAAATAAACGATCCGGACCGATCCGGTTTATCCGGGTCGGCCCGATAAGGCAAAAAAGTGTCTTCAACGAGAACGAGGAATAAAGGAGGAGATACAGATGGTACTCGATGTCAGTAGAATCAATCAGGATATAGCTGTGGCAGCGGATAAGCTTCCGGGCTATCGGATCGTTTCATTGGATGTAAATGGGTCCAAGGTGTGCCTGTACATCCTGCTTCCGGATGGAAGCCTGGAGGAAAAGCGGCCCTGCGTGCTGCAGTTCCATGGCTTCCCGGGATTTGTCAAAAATGAGGACCTCGCCCAGGCACTTCGCCGTGCCGGTTGTGTCGTCGTGATGCTTTACAATCGCGGCGCATGGGGCAGTGAGGGAACCTACAGCTTCACACACAACATCGAGGACTGTCTGGCTCTGGCTGAGTGGATCCGCAGACCCGAGGTGCTTGCCGAGTATCACATCGATCCGGACCGGATCGTGACCTTAGGCCACAGCATGGGAGGCTGCACGACCATCAATGCCGTCCGCAGACTTCCCTGGATTCGTTCGATGGTCCTTCTGGCACCGTATGATCTCGCCTATCACTTTGAGCATGACAGCGTAGATCAGTTCCAGAACCTGCTGACCTTCGGCGGCGTTCTGAAGACAGACAGTGATACGTCCATGTTCGAGGATGCCGAAGCGCATTGGAAAGAATATGCTTTCTCCGCTGCGCATGAGGATCTGAAGGACCGGAATATCTTGCTGATTGGCGCGGACTACGATCCTCTGGTTCCGCCGGCAGCCATGCTTAAGCCCTTCTGGGAGCCATTTGCAAAGGATGATAACGGTGCTGTGCACCGGTATGCAGACCTTCCGACGACTCATGGCTTTGACAGCCACAGGAATGCCCTGATCCAGCTGGTCGCGGACTTCCTGGCGGAGGTTCTGGCTTAAGCTTACCCACTCTTTGCGAAAACCTTGACCAGTGGGGGATCATTCGCTATAATCAGGTAAAATCAACATATAAATGGAGGAGAACACCCATGAAATGCCCGTATTGCGGCCAGGAAGACACGAAAGTAATTGATTCCAGACCTGCAGACGATAATGCCTCGATCCGGCGCAGACGTCAGTGTGAGGGATGCGGAAAGCGTTTTACGACCTATGAGAAGGTCGAGACGATCCCGCTCATGATCATCAAAAAGGACAATACCAGACAGCCCTATGACAGATCCAAGCTTGAGGCCGGTGTGCTGCGTGCCTGCCATAAACGTCCGGTAGGCATCGAAAGCATCAATCAGCTGGTCGATGAGGTGGAGAACATTCTCTTCTCCCGTGAGGAGAAGGAGATCAACAGCTCCTTTATCGGTGAGCTTGTCATGGAAAAGCTGCAGGATCTTGACGCTGTTGCCTATGTCCGCTTCGCGTCGGTCTACCGGGAGTTCAAGGATGTCAATACCTTCCTGGACGAGCTGGAAAGACTCTACAAGAGGCAGGGCTGATCATGCTCGAAGTTTTTTATCCGGATGAGCTTCAGGATTCCGCGTTCGACCTCGACTACGAGGCTTATGCGAAGGCAGGCTACAAAGCGATCCTGTTTGATATCGACAATACGCTGGTGCCTCACGGGGCACCGGCAGATGACAGGTCCGTTGCCTTGTTCGCCAGGCTAAGAGAACTGTCCTTTAAGACCTGCCTGGTTTCCAACAATAAAGAACCGCGGGTGAAGCCGTTCGCAGACCGGGTTGGCTCCGCGTATCTTTGCAAGGCGGGAAAGCCTTTTAAGCGCGGCTATGAGGAGGCAATGCGCCTTTTAGGAAGCGATGCCGATACGACGCTGGTGATCGGAGACCAGATTTTCACGGATATCTGGGGGGCCAGACTGCTGGGGATCCACACGATCCTGACCCGGCCGATCCACCCGAAAGAGGAGATACAGATCGTCCTGAAAAGGTATCTGGAAAAAATTGTTCTGTGGTTTTATCACAAAAGAAAAAGAAACGGTTGATCTTTGGCCTGATTTGATATAAAATCTGAACAGCCTATGTCCGTAAAGATGAAAGGAGTAACGAATATATGATTTCTGCTGGCGAGTTTAAGAATGGTGTTACGATCGAGTATGACGGCAACATTTATACGATTATCGAGTTTCAGCATGTAAAGCCTGGCAAGGGTGCTGCATTTGTCCGCACCAAGCTGAAGAATATCAAGACCGGCGGCGTGATCGAGGTTTCCTTCCGCCCGACCGAGAAGTTCCCTCTGGCACATATCGACCGCATCGACATGCAGTATCTGTATGATACCGGTGATGCTTACTGCTTCATGAACAATGATACCTATGAGCAGCTCGAGCTGAACTATGATGTCGTTGGCGATGCTCTGAAGTTTGTCAAGGAAAATGAGTCCGTTAAGATCTGCTCCTGCAAGGGCGACATCTTCTCCATCGAGCCGCCGCTGTTTGTAGAGCTTGAGGTTACCGAGACCGAGCCTGGTCTGGCCGGCAACACCGCTACCAACACCCTGAAGCCTGCAACCGTCGAGACCGGCGCTCAGGTCCGTGTTCCGCTCTTTGTCGGTATTGGCGATCGCATCAAGATCGATACCAGAACCGGCGAGTATCTGTCCCGCGCATAAGGATTCGAAGATAACGAAGCTTCCGACATGCAGCGCATATGCGCTGCATGTCTTGCGTTATACACACTTATCATAATTAGGTGAAAACATGAAAAAATTACTGGATCTGATTACAAATGCTCTGGAAAAGGGCTTTGTGGAAAATGGCTACGA
>CAMOGO010000078.1 GCA_946614075.1 uncultured Lachnospiraceae bacterium
TACAATGAGCTCCTCTATTTCGGCCTCGGCGTGGACGAAGAGGAGGAAGACGAGGAGGACGAGTACTAAGGCGCCGGGAGGGCTTGGCGCCGAGGCAGCTGCGGGGACGAAGATGGCTGAGGCAGCGGAGAGCATGATGATGAGTGCCGAGACTGCCGGGATGGCGGCAGCGGTGGAATCACCGGCAGCAGAGAGGATGATGAGATGCGGTTGTTTGTGGCGATACAGTTGACCGATGAGATGAAGAAGAGCATCACGGGGACGCTTCACGCCTTGAAGCAGGCGGGCGTGAAGGGAAACTATGTGCCCCTGCCCAATCTCCATCTCACACTCGCCTTCATCGGGGAGACCGACGATCCCGGCGCCGTGAAGGAGGTCTTGAAGGACATTTCCTGGAAGCCGTTCCGCCTGTCTCTTTCGGAGATGGGGAATTTCGGGGATCTGCTCTGGGTCGGCATGAAGGGAAACCAAGGCCTGTCCGCCGCGGCGAAGGCTGTGCGGGACGCCCTCGACGCGGCCGGCATCCCCTACGATCGGAAGAAATTCAACCCGCATATCACGGTGGTTCGCAAGGCCATCGGCAGCTGGAAGCAGGTGCCTGCCCCCAGGGGTGAGATGATGGTGAAGAAGATTTCCCTGATGAAGTCGACCTTTCAAGACGGGAAACCCGTCTACTCCGAGGTGTGCTCCTTTGAGCAGGAATAGATGAGCTGGCAGAAAGTGCCGGGGAGTGAACGATGAAGCTGAAAAAAATTTTGATTGTGGTCAAGGACATCGAGCGGGCCAGGAAATTTTACCACGACATGTTCGGGCTGGAAAAAGTCCTGGATCAGGGCGGGAACATGATCCTCACGCAGGGCCTGGTCCTGCAGGATGAGAAGATCTGGAGAGAGTTCCTGGGGCGGGATGTCGTCCCGGAGAGCAACTCCTGCGAGCTTTACTTTGAGGAAAAGGACCTGGAGGCTTTTGCCCGGAAGCTGGACGCCCTCTACCCGGAGGTGCGCTATGTCAACCGGCTCACGGACCTGAGCTGGGGGCAGAAGATGATCTGTTTTTACGATCTGGACGGCAACCTGATCGAGGTCCGGACGCCGGCTGAATGAAGCAAAGGAAGAGAAGAAATATGACAGGCTTTGCGGCAGGGAAGCGGAAAGTTGTGGCGTAAAGCCACGTGTCGGTTTCCCTCTGCGACAGCGTGGCGCGGCAAGGCTATGGGAGGATTTATGAACATTCAGATTTTCGGAACCAAGAAAAGCTCAGATACGCGCAAGGCGGAACGGTTTTTCAAGGAGCGCGGGGTCAAGTTCCAGAGCATTGACCTGAAGGAAAAAGGCCTCAGCAAGGGAGAGTTTCAGTCCGTCATGCAGGCAGTGGGCGGACTGGACGCGATGATCGATCCGGACTGCAAGGACAAAGATCTGCTGGCGCTCATCACTTACATCGCCGCGGAGGACCGCGCCGAAAAGGTGCTGGAAAACCAGACCGTCATCCGGCAGCCGATCGTCCGGAACGGGAAACAGGCCACGGTCGGATACGCACCGGAGGTCTGGAAAACCTGGAAGTAGAGAAACACGGAAAAGGCATCGGAGCAGCCTGGGAAGGCACCGAGCCAGGGAGGCATCGAACCAAGATGGCGGAACAGATGGCTCATCAGGATGCGATAACGAGGATCATAAAATGACTACGGAGTCACAGTGGGACAAGCTTTTGAAAATCAAGACAACCGGGCGGGATGACTCGCATGCGGGGCAGTTTTACTACCCCTACGAGCCGACGCCCTACTCGGTGCTGGAGCGCCTCGCCGCCAGCGGCTTCATCGGGAAGGGAAACACACTCATCGACTATGGCTGCGGGAAAGGCCGGGTGGGCTTCTTCCTGGCGAATCAGACCCGCTGCCGCTGCATCGGGATTGAGTTTGATGAGCGGATTTTCAAGGCCGCGCAGAAAAACAAGGAGAGCGCCGTTTCCGGCGGGCAGGTGGACCTGATCTGCGCTCACGCGGAGGCCTATGAGGTCCCCGCCGAGGCCGACCGGTTCTACTTCTTCAATCCCTTTTCCGTCGAAATCCTGAAAAAGGTGCTGGGGAAGATTCGGAAATCTCTGGACGAAAATCCCAGAAAAGTTTTCCTGGTTTTCTATTATCCCTCCGATGAATACTCGTTTTTCCTCATGGAGATGTGCAGCTGGGAGATGACGCTGGCGGATGAGGTCGACTGCATCGACCTGTTTGAAGGGGAGGACCGCCGGGAGAAATGCCTGGTATTCCGGATGGAGTAAAATCTCGATGGGAGGATGGTTTGCAGATGAAGAAGAAAAAATCAAAGAAGAAAATCGTGCTGATAATCCTGCTTTGCCTTGTTGTTCTGGCGATCGCCGGATGGGGAGCCTTTTCGATCAGCATTTACAATGAGAATTTCGATAAGCGGTTTGAGACTTACGAGCCATACAAATTCCACGTAGAGGATTTTGACGGCCTGACGCTGACGAGATATGAATTCCCCTCGGACAAGGGGCAGATGCTCGCCGGATATTTATACAGCGCGGGCGAGGAACAGCATGGGATCATCGTGATCGCACACGGCTTCGGGGCCGGGCACAATTCGTACATGGACGTGGCGAATTTTTTTGCCCATCATGGCTACTATGTTTTCGCCTACGATGCTACGGGGAATGATGAGAGCGGCGGCGAGAGCCTCGGCGGCATTCCGCAGGGGCCGATCGACCTCGACCACGCGATTTCCTTTGTCGAGGACAGCGGCAATTTCCCCGATCTTCCGATCTGCCTGTTTGGGCACAGTTGGGGCGGCTACAGCGTGTGCAGCGTACTGACGTATCACCCCGAGGTCAAGGCTGTCATTGAGTGCTCCGGGTGCAATCGCTCCTCCGACCTGTTTGAGGCTGGCGGAAAGGAGCAGGCCGGGGACCTCATTTACACGATGATGCCGTTCATCAAGCTCCACGAGCGGCTGAAATTCGGGGATTACGCGGCAAACACAGCGCTGGATGGCTTCGCGGCGAGCGAGGCTGCCGTCATGATCGTGCACAGCGCCGATGATGACGTCGTGCCGATCGAGTACGGATACGATCTTTATTATGAGAAATATCAGGGCGACCCGCGATTTACCTTTGTCCGGTACGAGGATAAGGGGCACAACGACATTTTCAACGACAGCAGCAACACCTACACCGACGAGTTCAATGCCGAGTACAAAGAGTGGCTTGCGGCGCTTGATTACGATTACAAGGCAGAGGAGAATAAAGAGCGCTTCGCTGATGAACGGGCGGCTTACATCCGGGAAAATCTCGATCGGGCGAGATGGAGCAGCCGGCTCGACGAAGAAATGCTTACTCAGTTTGTGAGCTTCTACGATGAGCATATCGGTGGTTAAGGCATGTGAAGCGTAGTGGAAGACTTGGATTAGGCCTTTGGATCGTAAATTTGCTGGGTTTTGAGAGGAGACAATGTGATTAAATCTGTGGTTTTTGACATCGGAGGTGTCCTTGCCGATTACAACGTGGTAGGTTTTTTGGGAGCGAAGGGCTTCGGAAAGGAGATGATCCGGCGCATCCTGAAGGCATCGGTCATGACGCCCTACTGGGGGATGTTTGAGCGTGATGAGGTGAGCGAGGAGGAGGCCCTGCAGGGCTTTGCAAGCGCCGATCCGGAGATTGAGGAGGAGCTGCGCCGGGCTTTTTCAAGTGTGGAAGGGATGCTGACGCCCCGGGACTTTGTGATCCCGCTGATGAAAGAGCTGAAAAGCGCTGGGTACGGCGTTTACTATCTTTCCAACTATTCCCGCAAGGCCTATGACGAGTGCGGCGAGTCGCTGGCCTTCATGCCCTACATGGACGGCGGCCTGGTTTCCTTCATGGCCGGAAAGACCAAGCCGGATCCGGAGTTTTTCCAAATGTTCCTGCGAGAGTATCAGCTGGAGGCAGCGGAGTGCCTGTTTGTCGACGATACAGAGGAAAATGTGGAAGCAGCCAAGGCTCTCGGCATGGAAGGGATCGTCTTCCACAGACCGGAGGAAATCCAGGAGAAATTAGGGCTTGAGGAGAAGTAGGAAGTATCAAAAGAACTTGGGCGGAACAGATAGGTGAAAACGATAAGACGCCGGGCTCGGGCGGAACAGATAGGCGAAAACGATAAGACGCTGGGATCGGGCCGGAGACAGGCGAAAAAACATTCAGGGCTGCTTGGGAAAGCCCCCAGCAGCCCTTAATCTTTACCGGAAAATCCCTTGATTTTTCTCCTCCAGTGCCTTCACGGCGTGCCAGGCGAATTCATTATAAGGGGTCTCGACCCCGAGCTCTTTGCCCATCCGGATCAGTGTCCCGCAGAACATGTCGATCTCGGTGGGACGCTTGGCGTCGAGATCCTGCAGGGTGGAAAAACGGGCGTCGGGCGGGAGAGTCAGGTTTTTCCCGGCCGGGTTCTGCGGATTGGAGATGTCGATGCCCTTGGCAGCGGCTACGCGGATGACCTCCTCGCGCATGCGGGCGCTGATGGCCGCGACGTGGTCGCTGGCGGTGTAGGCGCCGAGGCCGCAGTTCAGGATGGCCTGCGGGATATTTTTGCTGATGTTCAGCGCATATTTGTACCAGATCTCCTGCATGATATTCTCACGGACGTGATAGTGCACGGGCGTGCCCTCGAACAGGTCGCGGATAGCCTGCACGCGCTCGCTCATCTGCCCGTCCTTTTCGCCGAAAAAGACGCCCAGGGTGACATCCGGGTCGAAGCGGATCTCGTCCGTGCGGCGGGAGGCGATCTTCATGATCGAGTAGATCATGTGCTCTTCCCCGATGCGCTCCGCGATGATCTCCTCGCTGTCGACGCCGTTCAGGACGCTCATGACGATCGTGTGCTCGCCGGTCGCGGCCTCGATCAGGGGGAGGACTTCCTGCAGGGCTCCGTATTTGACGGAGACGATCACGAGATCGACCTTGCCGATGGTCTCCGGGGTGCGGACGTTTAAGGCGATCGGGCAGCCGTTGACGGTGATGCCGTCGCGGGCGAGCTTTTCGGCTCTTGCGCCGTCTGCGATGACGAACAGACTCTCGCCCAGACGCTCGCGCAATCCGGTGATGAAATAAGCGCCGACAGCGCCGGCTCCGATGATGGCTACGGTATGGATCTTCATATGTCTCCTCCGAAGGTTGGTCGATTTTAAAGCGATCATACCGAATATAGGGTGTGAAAGCAAGTCTGGACGGAAAAATCTCCTGGAAAAGTGTGAGAAGAATGAAGAACCAAGAATCGAGAAACAGGAAATGCGAGGGGGAGCCTCGCATTAGGTGTCATTTATGAGTTTGTATGCAATAGGTGATCTCCACCTGCACTACCAGTCGGTGCTCAAGGCACCGGGGCAGCTGCATGACAAGGTGTGGAAGAACCATGAAGAGAAATTGAAAAAATACTGCGAGAAGCTCGTGACCGCGGACGATACGCTGGTGCTGGTGGGAGACCACAGCTGGGGCAAAAACCTGGCCGAGTGCGAGCTGGACCTGCAGTATATCTGCGACCTGCCGGGGCGGAAGATCCTCACCCGGGGCAACCACGACATGTTCTGGGATGCGAAGAAAACACAGCGCCTGAATGACCTGTACCAGCCTCGTCTGACCTTCCTGCAGGACGGCTACGAGACCTACCAGGACTACGCCCTGGTCGGGACGAAAGGCTACACCTTTGAGGGCCCCTTTTATCTGGACAAATGGGGCCGGGTCGTGGACTGGGACGAGGACGAGGCGAAGCACGCGGAAAAGCTGGTGGAGCGGGAGTATACGAGGATTCGGAAGTCCTTTGAGCAGGCCTATGCGGATGGCTTCCGGAAGTTTATCATGTTCCTGCATTATCCGCCGACCAATATCCTTCAGGAGCGCAGCTGCTTTACGGATCTGGCGGAGGAGTTCGGCGCGGAGCAGGTGATCTACGCACACTGCCACGGGGAGAGACGGTTTCACGACAGCATCCAGGGCGAGTACCGTGGACGGATTTACAGGCTCGTGTCAGGAGACTACCTGAAGTGGAAGCCGGAAATCATCATCCCGTAAGAGACGAAACTGAGTCACGGGGACGGTTCTGTGTGACAACGGGGACGGTTCTCTGGTGACAACGGGGACGGTT
>CAMOGO010000079.1 GCA_946614075.1 uncultured Lachnospiraceae bacterium
AGGCGGCCAACGAGGAGCTGCTGACCGCCAATGAGGAGCTGCAGAGCTCCAACGAGGAGCTGCAGTCCGTCAACGAGGAGCTCTACACGGTCAACTCCGAGTATCAGTCCAAGGTCAATGAGCTCGCCGGTCTGAACGACGATATGGCGAACTTCCTGTCGACGACACTGGTCGGCATCATTCTGGTCGACCGCGACCTGAATATCCGGAAGTTCACCGAGTATGTGGCGACGGAGTTCAATGTCGCGGAGCAGGATGTCGGACGTTCGCTGCGCTATATTTCCTACAACTTCGGAACGATCGATCTGATTGCTTTGTGCCGGGAAGTTCTGGAGACAACGAACCCGGTCGAGCAGCACTGTGCTTCCGTTTCCGGGCGGACCTATCTGATCCGTATTGCACCTTACCGTCATCAGGAGCCGGACATCGTGGCGCCTGCCGACAGCCGCAGGGGCATTCTGGGACTGGTCCTGACCTTCGTAGATACCACCAAGCAGGCTGACGACCAGCAGCAGATCGAGGAGATGGCAAAGGCACTCCGTCAGGCTGTCAAGTCCGGGAAGGAAAAGGAGACCTTCCTGTCTCATATGAGCCATGACATGCGGACGCCGATGACCGCGATCTACGGCTTGACCAGACTGTCTCTTGACAGTCCGGACCTTACGCCGGAGCTGAGGGACAATCTGGAAAAGATCGAGACCGCCAGCCATTACCTGATGACCCTGATCGAGGAAATCCTCGAGACGAGCCGGATCAATGCCGGAAAGATCGTTTCGGTCAGCCATACGGTGCGGGAGGACCAGCTTCTGGATGAGATTTCAACGATCATCCGGGAGAGAGTCCGTGAGGCAGGGCTTCATTTCAGCAGCCGTGTCCAGAATTGCCAGAGCCGGTACTGCCTGATGGATACCGAGCATGTGGAGAGGATCCTGGTCAACCTGCTGAGCAACTCCGTGAAATTCACACCGAAGGGCGGCTCGGTCCGCTTTGAAACCTTCGTGAAGTACACGGAGACGGAGACGATCCACACTTACATCGTCAGCGACACCGGACGAGGCATCAGCGAGCTTTTCCAGAAGCGGATGTTCCTGCCGTTTGAGCAGGAGACCGAGACGGATGGTCTGCGGGAGGGCACCGGGCTTGGCCTCTACATCTGCAAGAACCTGGTCGATCTGCTGGGAGGCAGCATTTCCTGCCGGAGCCGGGTAGGCAGCGGAACCGAGTTTACGGTCGTGCTTCGCTACCGGCTGGCCACGGATGAGCAGGTCCGTTTGTACAAGCAGTCTGCCAACACCTATGAGGACAGCATCCTTTTAGGGAAGAATATCCTGCTTGCCGAGGACAACAAGATCAACGCGGAGGTCATCCTGCGCCTGCTTGGCACTAAGGGGATCCATGCGGAGCTTGCCAGGGACGGGCAGGAGGCAGTCGATCTGTACTCCAGCCATGGCCCGTATCACTTCCAGGCGATCCTGATGGATCTGATGATGCCGGTCAAAAACGGCTACAGCGCAGCTGCCGAGATCCGGCGGATGCCGGAGGCGGACGCGGGGACCATCCCGATTATCGCACTGACGGCAGACACGATGGGCGAGGTGGAAAAGCGCTGCACGGAGGCCGGAATGAATGCCGTGCTGACAAAGCCGGTGAACCCGGAACAGCTCTTTGCGACTCTCGCAGAGCAGATCGAGCCGCCGGAACAGAAGGACTAAGAGTAAAAAACTAAGATAGCAGCGGCCCGTTTTTGGGGTTTTATCGGCCCGCTGTTTCATTGGGGGGTACCATGTCGGATTGGAAAGATGAAATGTCTGCCTGGGGAGCGGATATGGACGCAACGAGGCGGCGGTTTCTTTATGATGATGTTTTTTACAAGGAGTGTCTGAGAGAGTTTGCATCCTCGCGGAATATCGCGGCTTTGCAGACTGCGATGAAAAACCAGGACCCGAAGGCGGCCTATGAGGCTGCCCACGAGCTGAAGGGGACGACCTTGACCCTGGGCCTGACGCCTCTTTATGAGGCGATCAATGCCGTGGTTGAGGCTTTGCGCGAGGGGGCCTGGACAGAGGATGCTGTCACGGCATATGAAGCATGGAAGAGCGAGTATCTCCAGTTTCAGCGGATTGCATCGATGATCGAGGACGAGCCTCCCAAAACGGAGCTAAATGATTTATGATATATGAACGCAAGAAAGGCCGTCCGGAGGATATCTCCGGGCGGCTTCCGAAAGAAATCAGAGTATATGATCTGCTGGATGAGCTGGGGATCAAGTATGAGCGCATCGACCATGAGGCTCTCATGACGATGGAGGCCTGCCGTGACGCGGATGCGTCGCTGGATGCCTTTGTGTGCAAGAACCTGTTCCTGCGCAATCAGCAGAAGACACGCTTTTACCTCCTGATGATGCCCGGGGACAAAAAGTTCAAGACCAAGGAACTCTCCAAGCAGATCAACAGTGCGAGGCTGTCCTTTGCCGAGCCGGAGTTCATGGAGCGCTTCCTGGACATCACGCCTGGGTCTGTGAGCGTCATGGGGCTGATGAACGATGGGGAAAACCAGGTTCAGCTGCTGATCGATGAGGATGTGAAGGCCGGCGAGTATTTCGGCTGCCATCCCTGCATCAATACCTCGAGTATCCGCCTGAGAACGAGCGACCTGACGGAGCGCTTTCTGCCGGCCGTCCACCACGAGCCCATGTATGTGAAGCTGGTGGGAGAGGACTGAGGAAGGCGTTGTGCCGAATGTTTGGCGAGACATGTCGTTCTTTTTATGGCACAGAGGCTTTTGGCATAGCTACGGGGCTGGCGCGATCGGATGCTCGGTGAGGTACTGCTTCAGATACCGGAAGAAAAAGGCCTCCGAGGCAGTCAGCACAGAGTCGCTCCGATGAACCAGGCACAGATGGAGGGAATAGCTCTCCAGCGGAAGCACGCAGGTGTCCGGAAACACCTGGTCCGGATGGTCCGCCAGGTCAAAGAGAAGTCGGCTGCTGTGCTTGACATGGTAAAAGGCATCGATGGCATCCGGCACGCTTTCAAAGAGGCAGGAAATCCCTGCCTTTTCAAGGTCGCAGAAGACCTCGTGATAATTTAAGGAAAAAGCACCCATACCCATGAGGCTCTGACCTTCCAGATCGGACAGGCAGAGCCTTTCTTTTGCCGCAAGGGGATGCTTTCTGGAGAGGCTGAGCCCGAGCGTAAAGGACTGCAGCGGAATGAAGGTGTAGTCCGGCGAATCCCAGGGCATGCACATCATGACGCCAAAGCGGATTTCCTGCTTTTTGAGCATGTCCCAGATCTCATCGTTTGAGGCAGCGCGGGTCTGGAAATTCATGGCCCGGTGCGGATCCTGAAAAGACGACATGATCGTGATCAGAGTCGGGAAGAGGAAGGTCAGGATAGAGTAGGAATAGGCGGAGGAGATCTCGTCAAACTGCCGCGAAAGCCCTCGTACCTCGAACTCAGCCTGGTTTGCCAGATCAAGAAGCACCGCTGCTTTTTCCGTCAAAAGCTCCCCGGCCGGTGTCAGGGAGAGATGGTTCTTTTCGTTGATAAAAAGCGGCGTTCCCAGCTCCTTTTCCAGGGACTGGATCGACTGCCGCAGCGCCTGACGGCTGATATAAAGCTCCGAAGCGGCTTTCGTGTAGTTTAAGAGACGGGCCGTCGTCACAAAATACCGTAGAGGGGTGAGCTCCATGGAGATCTCCTTTCAAAACGCAGGTTTTACTTGCTTTTCCAAGGCAAGAATACCTGCTTTTTTCATGCCTGTAAAGGGGGTATAGTACAGGTATCAAATATTCTTAATGCAGTGCCGGAAGGCGCTGCAGCACAAAGTAAAAGATGAGAAAGGAAGGGAAAACATGAAGCTTGACAGAAGAACCTTTTTAAAGGGTGCCGTGGCGACGGCGGCAGTCGCAGCAGCAGCTCCGGCTGTCCTGGCAGCAGCAGAGGAAGAAATGCCTGCAGAGGAGAAGATGGCAGAGGATGTCCCGGCATGGCTTGGGATGGAGCCTGAGGTCGATGAGGCGGATGTCGTCGCGACCTTTGATACCGAGGTCCTGGTCGTAGGTGCAGGCACCTCCGGTGTTTTCGCCGCTTGCTCCGCCGTGGAGGAGGGTGCGAAGACGATCCTGATCGAGAAGCTGAATGAGGAATTCGGCGGCTCCGGTATCCGTGATACCCTCGCTGCGATCGGCAGCCGTGAGCAGCTCGAGGACGGGGACAACCCGGACAAGTTCGACGTCATCACCGAGCTCTACCGCCAGTCCAACGGCTACGGCGATCAGAGACTTTACAAGCTGTGGGCGGACAATTCCGGTGAGGCCATTGACTGGTATACCGACCGCTGTGCAGAGGCAGGGCTGTCCATCCGTCACGAGGTGGATACCCACGATATCTCGGTCCGCTATCCGATCTATGATGTCGGCCACTCTCTGCAGATGAGTGCGACACTCGGCGCTCACGGCGTAACCGCCAATGTCCTGAAGGAGTACGGCAAGGGCCTTGGCCTGGAGATTCATTATGATACCCAGATGATCAAGATCATCCTGGAGGAAGGCAAGGCCGTCGGCATCTACGCTGAGAATCTGGACGGCATCGTCCGCTACAATGCTTCCAAGGGCGTGATCATCTGCACCGGCGGCTACGGTAACAACCCGGAGATGCTTGCAGCCCTGCAGCCGGAGACTACTCACATGATCAACATCAGCTACGCATACCCGGGAACTCAGGGCGATGGCATCCGTGCCTGTTTGTGGGCTGGCGCCAAGATGGACGAGACCCACTCCAGCATGCTCTTTGACCGTGGCCTGGTACCTCCGACCCAGACCGGCTGCGATACTCCTGGCGCTCTTTTCTGGATGGGATCCCAGCCTTTCCTGAAGGTCGATCTGAACGGCAACCGTTTCACCAACGAGTCCGGCTGCTATGATCACATCATTCACGATGCGTTCAACCTGCCCGGCAAGACCTACGCCATGATCTGGGATGCCAACTATATCGAGGATATGGCCCGCTTTGACAGCCATGGCTGCAGCCGTATGTTTGACCATGTAAATGGCGCCGAGTCCGTATGGCCGCTGGCGATGAATGAGGCAGCCTTCATGGAGCCGATGCGCGCGGACGGCCTGATCGTCAAGGCCGACACCATCGAGGAGCTGGCAGAGAAGCTTGGCCTTCCGGCTGAGAACCTTGTCGCGACGGTAGATCGTTACAATGAGCTCTTCGACGCCCAGGAGGACAGCGACTTCGGCAAGGAGCCGTATCGTCTTTCCGAGCTGCGCACCCCGCCGTACGAAGGTGTCCGCATGAGCGGTGGCTATTTCCTGACCACCATGGATGGCATCAAGATCGACACCAACCTGAACGTCATCGACAAGAATGACAATCCGATCGAGGGTCTGTACTGCGCAGGAGACTGCAGCGGTTCCTACTTCTCCGACAGCTATCCGAACCTCCTGGCAGGCGCAGCCGCAGGCCGCAGCGTCACCTTCGGACGCCTCGCAGGCCGCAACGCCGCACACAGGGAATAAACGGCATGGCATCCTCACTCCGATCGAGTAGGAGGCGGCCGCCGTTGCCGTAAGGCAACAATTACCTTTGGCGGCGTGTGCATAAAAAAGGGGCAGGTGATTTCTCACCTGCCTCTGTTTGATTCTTAGGCTTGGTAATCTGCTGTTTGATTAGGACAGCGGGATGGTCTCGCCTGCTGTATTCTGATACTGGGTAACAGCAATATTATTTGCCTTCACGTAATCTGCGATGGACTTCGTGTTCATGTTGTTGGTTTCTTCATCGTTGGAAGAGGCAGCCTCGAAAGCGTCGAAATGCTCGCCGAAAATTTTCATGGCGCTTTCACGATGACCAGTTCCGCTGTCGACCATCTCGAAGGAAACTCCTTCATAGCCGGCATCCGTCTTCTTCAGATGAAGCAGGCCAGGGAAGTGTCCGCCGGAGGCGATGACCAGGGTCTCTCCATCAACATTGCAGTTGAAAAGCCAGAAGTTTGCCCAGACCTTGATATCATCCGGGTTGCTCTCATCGGTAGCGATGATGGAGCCGCTCGGAATGGTGACATCTGCTTTGTCATAATACTGGCCGACTTCCATTACAAAGTAATCATAGGCAG
>CAMOGO010000080.1 GCA_946614075.1 uncultured Lachnospiraceae bacterium
ATTCTCCACCGCCCAGACGGCATCCGAGGAGCAGTCCTACCGGATGGAAAGCCAGAGCGAAAGCGACATGCAGAGTGAGACTGTGACTTCTGAGATTTCCGATGACGCCGAGAGCTTTGCAGCGGCAGTGGATACGGAGGCTTCCGAGGCCGACGTGACTCCGGTCGAGATGCCGGAGGAGATTTCCGAGGATCTGATCCAGGAGGCCAGAAGCGCGATTTCCTCAAGCGATGAATCCACGGATGATATCCTGAAGGAGCTTGGCACGCAGGATTCCGATTCTTCGGATCTGGCAGGTGCGCTGGCGGCAGGCCTTGCTGCGGCAGGCATGACCGGCACAGAGACCGAGGCTATGCCGGAGTGGGCAAAGGGTATCCCGGATGAGTGGAGAGATTCCGACACCGCGGGATTTGTCCAGGCGATCAGCGAGATCGAGAAGGAAAAGGCAGAGGCTGAGGCAGCCGAGAGAGCAGCAGCTGAGGCAGCGAAGAGAGAGGCCGAGGAGGCTGCGAAGAAGGCAGCGGCTGAGGCAGCAGCGAAGAGAGAGGCCGAGGAGGCTGCGAAGAAGGCAGCGGCCGAGGCAGCAGCAAAGAAAGAAGCCGAGGAGGCTGCGAAGAAGGCAGCGGCTGAGGCAGCAGCGAAGAAAGAGGCCGAGGAGGCTGCGAAGAAGGCAGCGGCTGAGGCGGCAGCGAAGAAAGAGGCCGAGGAGGCTGCGAAGAAGGCAGCGGCTGAGGCGGCAGCGAAGAAGGAAGCCGAGGAGGCTGCGAAGAAGACAGCGGCTGAGGCAGCAGCGAAGAAAGAGGCCGAGGAGGCTGCGAAAAAGGCAGCGGCTGAGGCAGCGAGAAAACAGACGGAGACCAAGACGATACCGGTCAAGGCGGTAACGGCAGCAGGAGCCGCTGCGGCTGCAGAAAGAGCCGTCGCGACGGAGGCATCTGCCGCTGCGGCTTCCGAGTCTTCGAACGACATCACGGGACAGACAGCATCTGAGGTTTCGGCGCAGAATGCCGAAAAGAAAGGTGAGGGAAGCTCCATGAGAAGATCTTCACGACGCAGTGCGGACAGCCGGTCCGCAAGGAGACGCGAGGACGAAGAGAGAAGAGGCAGAAACGATCGCGGCTACGAGGATCCGGAGGATTACGAGGATTACGACGATTACGAGGATTACGAAGAGCCGGATGATTATGAGGAGGATGACGAGGAGAACATCCGCAGAAACGACGAACCGGAGGAGGTCATCAACATTGACGGAGAGAAGAGCTCTTTCTGGCAGTGGCTGCTGGCTGTGATCGGCGTCGCCGTTGTCATCCTGCTGATCGTCTTCCTGGTCCGGTCCTGCAATCCGGAGGAGGATCCCAATAAGAACACGAACATCATCGGAGTCGAGACACCGGAGGGCGAAACCGCACCTCAGGAGAGCCTGGCACCGACCGATCCGCCGACGTCCGGCTTCCAGCTGGCGCAGACCGATCCGCCTCGTACGACGACATCCGCGTACATCCCGACGACTGCTACTACGCAGTATGCTTACGTAGCCCCGACAAAGCCTACCACAGAGGCAACGACTCCGGAGGAGTCAGCCGCTGAGGAAACGACCGAGGAGACCACCGAGGAAACAAGCGAGACCGAGACTACCGAGGAAACAAGCGAGACCGAGACTACCGAGGAAACGAGCGAGACTGAGACCACCGAGGAAACGAGCGAGACTGAGTCCACCGAGGAGACTCCGGATGAGACGAAGGAAACTTCGGACGAGACCAAGGAAAATCCGACGAAGCCTTCTGACCCGACCAAGCCGACAAGCCCGACCGAGCCTTCTGTACCTCCGTCAAGCGGATCCCATGAGGATCCGACGGAAACCGCTCCGGACGAAACCGAATCGAGCCCTGATGAGACCGAATCCTCTCCTGTCGAGACCGAGTCGAGCCCGGACGAGACGGAATCCTCACCTGTAGAGACCGAGTCCACTCCGACCGAGACCAGCCCTGACGAGACTGTCCCTGGCGGAAGCGAGTCGGATCCGAGCGAGACCGATCCGGATGAGACCCAGCCTGGTGAGAGCGAGTCCTCCGCGGATGAAACTGAGTCGACACCGGAGACCGAGTCGACTCCGGACGAAACCGAGGCTCCTGAGCCCGCCTATGCGATGGTAATCGGTGATTTCACCTTCCATACGGCAAACGAATACGCCAAGGCAAACGGCGGTCAGCTGGCCGTGATCGATACGCAGGAGAAATTCGACAAGATCGTAAAAGCCCTGGAAGACGGTGGCTACGAAGGCTATCGCTTCTTCGTCGGCGCAAGCCGCAGCGCGGACAGCTACACCTACTACTGGCTGAATCCGGACGGAAGCCTTTCTAATAAACCGCTGAACGGCGAAGGCGTCTGGAGTGACTCCTACTGGATGGCCGGAGAGCCTTCCTACGGCGAGGAGACCTACGTATTCCTGCTTTACCGCTATGGTGAGGAACGCTGGTGCTTCAACGATGTACCGAATGACGTCTTCACACCCGCACCGGAGTACTCCGGACAGGTCGGATACATCATCGAGTTCCCCGACGGAGAGCTGAAGATTGATCCGTAATCTTAGAAAAAAATTGATAATCAAAAAGGAGGCGGCTTGCCCGCCTCCTTTTTGCCGCGCCGGCCGCCGTTGCCGTAAGGCAACCATTACCTTGGACGGCCGTGTGCATAAAAAAGCTGCCGCAGAAGATGCGGCAGCTTTTTTAACATCAGGATGATGATCCATGCGGCTGATTTTACAGCCGGCTTTTTTGCACACGGCTGCCCTGAGGTAGATGTTGCCTTACGGCAACGGGCAGCCGGCGCAGCGAGTAGGAGTCGGGTAAACCTCCTCCTACTCGATTCAGCCAGAGGTTTATTTGAACTTAAATATGCGGATGCCATAGGGCGCCAGCGGGAAGGCCAGAGCATATTCACGTCCATCGCAAGGCGTCTTTTTTGCGGTCAGGATCTGCTTCTTCTCGCCCGGCTTGTAGAGGCCGTGCTCCTCATCCAGCATCAGCGTGTAGCGGCCGGCTCTCGGGACACCGACCATGTAGTCGCTGCGCTCCATCGGGGTGAAGTTGATGACAAAGACGAAATTGCCCTTGCCGGAAGGGTCCTTACGCATGAAGCTGAAGATGCTGCGGGTGCCGTCGTTGCAGTTGATCCACTCGAAGCTTTCCCAGTCGGTATCGTGCGTGTGCAGAGCCGGGTACTGCTTGTAAAGGTGAAGCAGGTCGCGGAAGAAATTCTTCAGGTCGGCATTGTGCGGGTCATCGAGGACGTACCAGTCAAGCCCGCGGTCCTCGGACCACTCTCTCCACTGGCCAAACTCCTGACCCATGAAGAGGAGCTTCTTGCCGGGGTGGCCGATCATGTAGGTGTAGCCCGCCTTGAGGTTCGAATATTTATCCTCGTAGATGCCGGGCATCTTCTGCAGCATGGAGCATTTCAGGTGGACGACCTCATCGTGCGAAAGCACCAGGATGAAATTCTCGCTGTAGGAGTAGGTCAGGCTGAAGGTCATCTTGTTGTGGTTGTCCTTACGGAAGTAAGGATCCAGCTTCATATAGTCGAGGAAATCGTGCATCCAGCCCATGTTCCACTTGAAGGTGAAGCCAAGGCCGCCGTTGGAGACATCCTTGGTAAGGGCCGGCCATGCGGTGGACTCCTCCGCGATCATCATGGCGCCCGGATTTCTCTGGCCCATGATGCTGTTTAAGTGGCGGAAGAACTCGATGGAATCGAGATTCTCACGGCCGCCGTATTTATTCGGAACCCAGTTGCCCTGGCTGCGGCCGTAGTCGAGGTAGAGCATGGAGGAAACCGCATCGACTCTCAGGCCGTCGAGATGGAATTTCTCGACCCAGTACAGGGCGTTTGCGATCATGAAGTTGCGGACTTCATTTTTCTCCAGGTCAAAAACCTTGGTGCCCCACTCCTTGTGCTCGCCCTTGCGCGTGTCAGCGTACTCGTAGAGAGGCTCGCCGTCGAAAAGGGAGAGGCCGTGGGCATCGCGCGGGAAGTGTGCCGGTACCCAGTCCAGGATGACGCCTAAGCCCTTGCGGTGGAAATGGTCGATGAAATACATGAAATCCTCGGGGCTGCCGTAGCGGGAGGTCGGTGCATAGTAGCCGGTGACCTGATAGCCCCAGGAGCCGTCGAAGGGGTGCTCGCTGATGCCCATCAGCTCAATGTGGGTATAGCCCATATCGAGCAGATAATCCGCCAGCTCGTCGGCCGCCTCGCGGTAGTTGTAGAAGGAACCGTCCTCGTGCTGCTTCCAGGAGCCGATGTGGCACTCATAGATCGAAAGCGGCTGATCGAAGATCGGGACACGGTCGCGCTTGGCAAACCAAGGTGCATCGTGCCAGACGAAGCCGCGCAGATCCGCGATGCGGGATGCCGTTCCGGGACGTAGCTCAGAGGAGGAAGCGTACGGGTCGGCCTTGAAAATCTGCTCGCCGGCCGCGGTGGTGATGCAGTACTTGTAAAGCTGTCCGACATGAGCCTCCGGCAGGAACGCCTCGTAGATGCCGGAGTCATCGATCGCACTCATCGACCCTGCGAAGGGATTCCAGTCATTGAACTCGCCGACAACATTGACGTAGGTGGCGTGAGGAGCCCAGACGGCAAAATAGACACCATCGACACCGTCGATGGTCATGGGATGAGCGCCGAGCTTTTCGTAAATCTCGTAGTGAGTCGAGTTGCCGAACAGATAGCAGTCATCGTGGGAAAAAACGTGGTATTTAGAAGCCATGGAAACCTCCCGTTATATATAGATGCGTATCGGTCATAAATGGTCTGACCGGATACTATGGCTTGAAGAAAAAGATCAATTACAATATATCAAATTAAGCGTTCGTTTTCAACGTAAAAGAGAAGAAAAGGCTTGACATAAAATATAGTATAGTATATGATGTAAAAGTGAAATATGATAAACTATCCTAAAGAATAGAAGAAAGGGACAGCTATGGTGAAATAGCGGGTGGTATCCGACAGGCTGCGAAAAGTAAATCGAATCAATGAGAAAAGGGGGGTAACATGGGAAGTAAGATTTTTGCTATTTATGATCCGGAGGAGGGCTTCGCCGAGAGGCTGGCCCGGGCTCTGACGAGGGAGGAGTACGACTATCGGTTCCGCGCCTTTACGGACCGGTCCAGCTTTCTGGACGCCTTGCAGCGGGAGAGGGCTTCGGTCGCCCTGGTGGCGACCGGCGGCATGTCGCACGAGGAGAGCCGTGATTTTCTTGCACAGGTCAGGGGCTTTGCCAAGCATTGCTTTCGCTTCAGTCCCAGGAAGAGGGAGCTGGGGCAGATCGCGGAGAGTGTGCCTGAGTTTGGCGCGGGTCCGGACGACACCGCGTCCATGGTCAGACGGATTTACCAGTACCAGAATGCCCAGGGGATTTTCCGGGATGTGATGGAGACGATCCGGATGGAGACCTTGCCGGAGCGGATCAAGCTGCCGGGTAGGGCCGCGAGGAAGATCGCGGTATTTTCCCCCAAGGGCGGCTGCGGGAAGAGCACCCTGGCTTTGCGCCTGGCACAGGAACTTTCGGCGCAGGGGAGGGCTCTGCTTTTGCAGATGGACACCTTCTCGGAGGACTGTGTACGGGAGGACCGGCGGGGCGATCTCGGCGACTGTTTTTACTATCTGCGGCAGAATTGCCTGGACAAAGAGACCTGGGAGGGGCTTCACGGGAGCCTGCGGAGTGTAGACGTGATCGGGCCGCCTCTTAATCCGGAGGATATGGAGGAGATCGGGCCGGAGGAGTGGGCTTCGTTTCTGGAGGCACTGGCGGGCTTCGGCTATGCCTTTTTGGTGCTCGATGCCGGGAGCAGCTTCCGGACGATCAGCATGGCCTTTGAGAGCTGCGATGCCGTGGTGGTTCCCGGGAGCGGAGAGCCGGACGGGAAATGGGAGCATTTTATGCGGTATCTGAAGGGCACCGGGCATGGCAGCTGGGAAAGCAGGATCCGGCGCATCCGGTATCTTCCCCGCCCGGAGGAGCGCGCGGCCAATGAAGCCGAGGTGAGGAAGCTCGCGGCGGAGTACGCGCGGTAGGCCATCGG
>CAMOGO010000081.1 GCA_946614075.1 uncultured Lachnospiraceae bacterium
GTGAAGAAGGTCAGATCAAACGCGCGGTTGGTGTCATCGTTGGCGATGTACATCATCTGTGCGCCGGTCTGCTGATGCTCCAGGAAGACAATCACGCCGCCGATGAGCGGGAACTCTCTTACTTCCAGGACCTCAAAGCCCTCGATGACATCGCCTGCCATCAGGTCCTCCGGAGCGGTGATCATGGTCTCGGGCTCAGCCATCTCCTCCATGGCCTCGGTCTCCATGGCTTCCGTCTCCATGGCTTCCGTTTCCATAGCCTCGGTTTCCATGGCCTCGGTCTCCATAGCCTCGGTCTCCATGGCTTCCGTTTCCATGGCCTCAGTCTCCATGGCCTCGGTCTCCATGGCTTCCGTTTCCATGGCTGTCGTCTCAGCTGCCTCGGCTGCCTTTACGGTCCATGCGCCGGACATCAAGGAGACGGACATACACAGAGCCAGAACCAAGGCGCCAATGCGTTTCCTCATTTTTGTACCCCCTTTAATATGATTTTTATGAGCGGAGTGAGCATGCAGATGTATTCTCTGCACTGCGCACTTTGCTTTTGATTATTATACCCATTTCACAGCTTGTCTTCAATGAAAAAAGGCAGAAAAGAAAAACCTGTTTTCACAGGTCTTTTCTCATATAAATCGCGTGTGTCATCGGGCTGTCATTGTACTTCTCAATCTCGTAAAAACCATGCTTCCGGTACAGATGCTGGGCCTCCACCATGAAGGGGATCGTATCCAGCAGGATATGCCGGTAGCCGATGTCTGCCGCGTCCTGCAGGATCTTACGGATCATCCGGTCTGCGATGTGGCAGCCCTGATAGGCGGGCCGGACGTAGAGCCTTTTCAGCTCCGCGGTCTCCTCGTCCATCTTCCGCAGGCCGATGCAGCCGGCGGGTTTTCCGTCGACCAGAGCCAGATACAGCCTTCCGTCCGGCTCTCCGTATTTGATCTCCAGGTGGGCAACCTCGTCATCGTAGTGCTGCTGCCCCAGATAGCCCCGGATCTCATCGTCGCGGGCGCACATATAATCGGTATACTCCCCGAATAAAGAGGCGATCTCCTCCGGGTGATCGCAGCCTCTGACCAGCGTCAGTCTTTTCTCGTCCATAGCCCTATTCTCCTTCTTGGCTTTTCCTGTCATCCTTCCTGTTTTCTGATCTGTCCCGGATTTTCCTGTATTCGTCTCACACTGCCTCGATGCTTGCCTCGGCGTTGCCGAGCAGGCTCTGTGCGCGGACCTTGACGGTGCCGGCTGCGAGCGGACGGATGATGGCCAGGGCCTCTCCGTAGTAGGTATCGGCCACATTGCCCAGATAGTCCTTGGTGTAATACGGGCAGGCGCTTCCAAAGCCCAGGATCTCGCCGTTTTCCACGGTGAGCTTAATGTCTGCCCGCTTTTGCGGCTTCAGGATGCCATCCGGATCGGTATAGCGGAACCGGACATAGCAAAGGCCGCTCGATGCCGACACCTTGAGTTGCTCCGGCTCAGCCCGCAGGATGGTCTGGGCGGAAGCGGAGCACAGCGTCTTCTGCCCCAGCCTTCTTCCGAACTCATCGTGTGCGGTTACGGTCAGCTCACCCGGCTCATAAGGCACACGGAAAACGGCCACGCCGTTCGCCTCCGGTTTTTTGGTGCCAATCTCCTTTCCATTCAGGGAAAGGATGACGTGATCAGCCCGCGAGTAGACCTCAACACGGGCTTTTTCTCCCTCACATCCGTCCCAGGACCAGCTCTCCATGGCATTGGTCATCTTCCAGGAGGACGGGGAATATTTGTCGCGGCGATGGCCGAGCGGGATAACCCCAATTCCTACCGGGTCGAGTCCGTAGGCAACCCTCGTGTAAACCATCTCCGCCAGGGGCTTTCCGGTCAGGTCCAGACGACCGGACCCGGCAGCTACCCATCCCAGGCCTCCATCGAGATTTCCGGCGTACTCCGGGTACTCCCTGGCACCGATCCCGACCTCGCCGAGATAGTCCATGCCGGCCCAGACGAAATCGCCGATCAGGCGCTTCTCCTTCTGCGCCAGGTCCATAAAGGCCGCGGCGTCGGAGCAGAAGGTCTCCGAACCCAGGATCACGCGTCCCGGATATTTTTTCAGGTCGTGGCGGTAGCGGTTGATCCCGTAATTGTAGCCGGCGATATCCATCACACTGTAAGCGCCTCTGGTTTTCACATCGCAAGGATACAGCGTGGCTCCGAACTTCATGAAGCCAGCTCCCAAAAGTCCGGCCAGGTTGTTGAAAAACTCGCTTCCGACCGCCTTTTTCGTGGAAGGATTCTCGGCTGCCTCCTCCGCCTTTTTGTCACTGTATACGCCAAAGCCCATCGAGCTCAGGAAGTTGAAGAAAATATTGACGCCGCAGGTCACCGGACGGGTGCCGTCCAGATCATGCAGTCTCTTTACCATCGCACGGGTCAGCTCGATCCCCCGCTCCTGCGCGGTCTCGGAGACCTCGTTACCGATCGAGTACATGACGACGCTCGGATGATTGAAGTCCTTCGCGACCAGATCAGCCAGATCCTTCCGGTAATTCTCCTCGACAAAGCTGCCATAGTCGAAGCGGGATTTGTGGATGTACCAGCCATCCACATACTCATCCAGGACCAGCATTCCCAGACGGTCGCAGGCCCTAAGGAAGGCCTTCGAGCACGGATTATGCGAGGAACGGATGGCATTGTAGCCATTTTCCTTTAAGAGACGGACCTTCCTCTCCTCCGCAAAGTCATAGGCGCGGGCACCCAGGAATCCGTTATCATGGTGGATGCAGCAGCCCCTCAGGATCACGCGGTCTCCGTTGATGCAAAAGCCCTCGGCGGAATCGCAGGTGACCTCGCGGACGCCAAACTCTACCTCGCAGCTGTCATCGCCAAACACCGCCCGGCAGGTGTGAAGCATCGGGAATTCCGGGCTCCAGAGGGCCGCCCCCGGAAGCTCCACCTGGGTGCGGAAACGGTATTTCCCGCCGTTGGCATGTATCGTCATCCCGGAGGTCTCGGCAATCTTCTTTCCGTTCCAGCCGAAAAGCTCCAGCTGCACCAGACCCGCGGTCGTGGTTTCCAGCTCGATCGCGACCAGCGGATTGACCACATCGATCGTCTTTACCCGAAGAGAATCCGGTACGATATGCGCCTTTGGCAGCTTGTAAAGCCAGACCGGGCGATAGATGCCGGTTCCGGAATACCATCTACTGTTTGGCTGATCGCTGTTCACGCAGGAAACCTCGAGACGGTTCATCCCGCCGTAGACAGCCGCGCTTCCCAGATTCGCGTAAAACCCGGTATAGCCGTACTCATGCTCGGCGATGACCTTGCCGTTCAGCGTGACCTTGGCCCGCCGATACACCCCCTCAAACTCCAGGATCAGATCAAAATCCCGATCCTCCTTTGCCAGCTCAAACTCCTTGGTGTAGGTGTAGTCTCTGGCATCGATCCAGCCTAAGGACTTTCCGCCCGGCACGTCCGCCTTTTTTTCGTCCCACTGCATGGCATCATGCGGAACCGTCACAGGCCTCGCCTCTCCTGTCCCGGTCACCCCGCACATCCATCCTTCGTTAAACGATATTTTTCCCATTTTTGTTCCCCTGTATTATTCAGCCTGAAGCCTGCCGCTGTAGACAGACCAGGAATAGTTTACCCGATAAGCGCCAAGAGATTCCTCCGGCACACAGATGACGGCCTCGGATCCGGTCAGAAGTCCTGTGCCCACCTTCGTGTGGGTCGGATCCTGCGCCTTGATGTGGATCGTCTCGAGATGAACGCAGCCGGCAAAGGTCTCATCCTCCAGGAAGGTCAGATTCTCCTGAAGCGTCACCTCTAAAAGCTCCTCGCAGTCTGTGAAGGTCTCCCGGGAAAGCTGCGTGACCGGCTGAGCGTCGATCAGGGCGGGCACCGTCAGGGAAGTCCTTTCACGGCCTTTCTCCGTCAGTCCCGTGATCCGCCAGGATCCATCCGCCAGACTCTCAGCCACAAAGCAGTCTGCATCGGAATTATCGAATACGACCGCAGCCGTATCGCCGTCCGGTCCTTTCTCCCCGGCGCTCTCCTCTACCCCTGCCTCCGGTCCGTCAATCTGAGTCGGCGAGCTGTCAAGAAGCCACGCCTTCATCTCTCGCGTGACGAGCTCCGTAAACTGCTGACGTCCATACGCATTCAGATGAAAATTGGTGTCGAAAAACCACTCCGGCTCCATCAGACACTCCGCCGGGTCGCCCAGGACGAGAAGCCCCGTCCTCTCGGAAAGTGTCTGCGCGAAGGAATCCAGCTGATCCGTGCCGACCGCTGCCGCGGCGTTCATCGGTGGAAAATGATAGTACACTTTTACGCCTCGATTTTGAAGCCGATTCGCGTAGGACCGCACATATTCGCAGAATTCCGGGTCCAGAAGATCCTCGGTAAAGACGATCTCACTGTTGGAATCATACCCTAAAAGCATCGAATTTTCCATACAAATTTGAGGAAGAATATCGCCATTTTCATCGAAGGAGCTTCTCCGGTAGACGTTATCTGCCTCCGGTCTTTTTCCGGCGAGAAACCATCTCATCTTTTCCGCGGCAAACTCCGGAAGGCTTGCGGCCATGCCTTTCAGGTCCTGTGTGTCGAGCTTTGTCAGAAGCCCCGCGGCACCGTCGGCCGCCTGCCACATATACTCCGCACCGAAATACAAGGACAGGCTCTGCTCCTGCTGCTCCGGCATCAGAAGTACGATATCGCCCTCACGCAGATAGTCCTCGGAAAGCTCTAGCATAGCCTTGGTCCCCAGGCCTGCGTACATACCGAAATTGACAACCTCGTATTCCCCCGCCCGGATACCCTCAGCGCGGGTAAAGCGATCCTCTGTCTCGATCCGGCCGCTGCCGGACACCCCGGCGATGCCGGCCGCCGCATTCTGCCTTTTCGTCTCCTCGTCGATCGCGGCCTGCTGTCCGATCGTAACCGCGCGGAAATTCTCCTCCATCTCTGCGCTGTCGATCGCAAAGGCCGCGGCGCTCCCTCCCACGATCACAATCCGCTTTCCAGGCGTCTCCTCCAAAAGCGCCACCTTCTCCTTCAGCTCACCCAGGAAGGTATCTCCGTAGCGTTCCGGCACGGCAAAAGCCCAGCAGGCCAGAACCAACGGAACGGCCGCCAGGAGAAGTACCGTGATGAGAAGGATGTGGATTGCTTCTTTCTTCATAGGATCGCCTTTATCGGATCGCCTTTATCGCGAATGCACGAAACTGCCTTTAAAACGTGAATACGAAACTGCCTTTAAACGTAAGATACGAAACTGCCTTTAAAACTGAAAATAGATAAATACGTTGGAGGTCTGCCCTGCCATCAGTAAAAGCCAGGAGGCCAGGACCGCCATCGCCAGGAGAAAAATCAAAAGAGGTCTTCCGGAACCTGGCTGCATCAGCTCTTTCTCCCTTCGCTCCAGAAGAATGAGACACAGAAGAGCCGCTCCGATATGGACCACACCGGTACGCGTGAGGCCAAGCACCTGCCACGCCTCCCCCAAGGCGGCCGGAAGCCCCAGGCTCCACCCTGTCAGAAGGCTCTTGGTCATCGTAAGCGCAGCCGGGACGCTCTCAGCGCGGAAGAAAATCCAGAACACACAGACGAGAGCAAACGTTGCCGCCTGAGACAGCGGACGCCAAAGCCCGGAATGCTTCCGGGTCGTGATCAGGATCTCCAATGACAGCGCTGCGCCGTGAAGGAGCCCCCAGGCGACGAAGTGCCAGGCTGCGCCGTGCCACAGTCCGCTCAGGGTAAAGACGATCAGGATATTGATGATCCAGCGCCCAAGCCCCCTGCGGCTGCCTCCCAGAGGGATATAAACATACTCGGTAAACCAACCCGTGAGGGTTTTATGCCAACGTCTCCAGAAATCCCGGATTCCCACCGCCCGGTACGGATGATCAAAGTTCTCCGAGAGCCGGATCCCGCACAGGTGCGCCGCCCCGATCGCAATGTCGGTGTAGCCGGCAAAGTCGCAGTAAATCTGCAGGGCAAAAAGCACGGCACCGGCTGCCGCGACCGCCCCCTGTCCCTGTGCGCCGGCCGCAAAGGCACGGGCGACATACACCGACAGCACATCGGCCACCGCG
>CAMOGO010000082.1 GCA_946614075.1 uncultured Lachnospiraceae bacterium
CAGCCATGCTGATCTGCCTACTTTTCGGCGGCTGGCATGAGGCCACGTCCCGCGGGGCTTTCGAGGTCCCGGACGAGTTTGACGAGTCCAAGCAGATCGAGATCACCTTCTGGGCGAAAAACGACAGCAATGCGAATCAGACCGCGATCTATGAAAAGGCGATTGCCGATTTCCAGGCGCTTTACCCGAATGTCAAGGTCACGATGCGCAAGTACACGGACTACGGCAAGATCTACAATGACGTTATCACCAATATTTCGACGAATACGACGCCGAATGTCTGCATCACCTACCCGGACCACATCGCGACCTACCTGACCGGCGAGAACGTCGTGGTCCCGCTCGATGACCTGTTTGTCGATGAAAAATACGGACTCGGCGGCAGCGAGCTGAAGTTTGACGGACCGGACAATGGCGAGATTATTCCGGAATTCCTCGAAGAATGTAACTTCGGCGGTTACTTTTACGCGGTTCCTTACATGCGCTCCACAGAGGCATGCTACATCAATAAGACCTATGTAGAGGCGCTGGGCTACGAGGTTCCGGACGTCCTGACCTGGGACTTTATCTGGGAGGTCTCGGAAGCGGCGACCGCGAAAAACGACGACGGAACCTTTGCGATCAATGGCCAGAAGGTCATGATCCCCTTCATCTACAAATCGACGGACAACATGATGATCCAGATGCTAAGGCAGCTGGGCGCCGGCTTCTCCACGAACCGCGGCGAGGTCCTGCTGTTCAGCGATGAGACGAAGGAGCTTCTCTACACGATCTCCGAGCACGCCCGGACCGGCGCTTTCTCGACCTTCAAGATTTCCGGCTATCCGGCAAACTTCCTGAATGCAGGCCAGTGTATCTTCGCGATCGACTCGACCGCAGGCTCTACCTGGATGGGCACGGAGGCCCCGCTGGTCGATATTCCGGAGGAGAACATCGTCGAGTTTGAGACGGCCGTGCGCATGATCCCGCAGTTTGACCCGGAGAACCCTCAGATGATCTCCCAGGGCCCCTCGATCTGCATCTTTAATAAAGAAGATGAGCAGGAGGTCCTCGCATCGTGGCTCTTCGTGCAGTACCTGCTGACGAATGAGATCCAGATCGCCTACGCCCAGACCGAGGGCTATGTCCCGGTCACCTCCAAGGCGCAGGAGAGCGACGAGTACCAGGATTACCTGTCCCGCAGCGGCGAGAACAACGAGATGTACTACCCGGTCAAGATCCAGGCGACACAGCTTTTGCTCGACAACACGGAGAATACCTTCGTCACCGCCGTTTTCAACGGCTCGGCCTCTCTGCGTGATGCCGCCGGCGACCTGATCGAAAATGTCACGAAGGCCGTCCGCCGGAAAAAGACCGTGGACGACGCCTATCTCGACCAGCTGTTTGAGGAGATTTACGGCTTAAAGCACCTCGACAGCATCGTGATCACGGAGGAGATCGTGGAGGAGTCCGCAGGTGCGGGCGGACAAGAAGGCGCAGGCCTTCTGGGCGGCTCCTCAGCCGGCTCCGGCACAGGGCCAGCTGGCACCTCCGGCTCCGGTCAGACACAGCTTAGCAGCGGCGGACAGTCCGGCACCGGAAGCCTCGGCTCCGGCCAGACGGGCGTTTCCAACCGGCCGGTAAGCGCCAAGAACGGCAAGAGAGATTTAGGACCGCTTCCGACGGAAGCCCGGGTCATGATCGGGATCCTGATCACGACATGGGTTCTGATCCTTCTGTATCTCGCCTCTGAAGGAATCAAGAAGCTCAAGAAAGCGAAGTAAAGACAAGGCCACCAAGACAGGGGAACAAGACAGAGAACCATCCCCTGTCTTGGAGGCTGTCCCGCACTGTCTTGGTCTTGACAATCCGGATGATAAATTCTATTGTTACTTATGAGTCGAGGATGAGTCTTATGAGCCTAGGGACGGTTCTTTTGATTCACCCATACCACCCAAAACAATATGCAAAGGAGAGGATCAACATGAAAAAGGCACTGGCACTGGTCCTGGCTTTTTCCTGCGCGTTTGCATTTACCCCGTTTGCTCCGGTGAGAGCTGAGGGTGCTGCGGCAGAGACAGAGGCTATGACCGAAGCAATGGAAACCATGGAAGAAACCGAAGCCATGGAAACCGAAGCTATGGAAACCGAAACCATGGAAACGGAAGCCATGGAAGAAATGGACGACATGGATGCGGTGGATGACGGCGTGATGAGCTACGCTGAGTACATGGCAGCCGAGATCGACGATGAGGTTGTCGTCGACGTGTATGTCCAGGCAAAGCAGTCCTGGTGGAATGACTCCGTCACTGTCTATGCGGCAGATCAGGATGGAGCTTACTTCATCTACAACATGGCCTGCTCCGAGGAGGACAATGAGCTCCTCGTTCCCGGCACCAAGATCCGTGTCACCGGCTACAAGGCCGAGTGGAGCGGCGAGATCGAGATCGCAGACGCGACCTTCGAGATCATCGAGGGTGAGGAGTTTATCGCCGAGCCTTACGATGTTACCGATATCCTTGACACCGAGGCTCTCGTACTCCTGCAGAACCGCTACGTTTCCTTCACCGGTATGACCGTTGAGGAGATCGGCGACGGACAGGCATTCCTGTACAATTGGGACGGCTCCGGCGAAGAGGGCAACGACCTGTACTTCAACGTTTCCAAGGGCGGACAGACCTACACCTTCACCGTAGAGTCTTATCTGTGCGACGCAGAGAGCGATGTCTACAAGGCAGTCAAAGAGCTCCAGGTCGGCGATGTCATCGATATGGAAGGTTTCCTGTACTGGTATGAGGGTGCGAACCCGCACATCACCGCAGTCTGCGCACACGAGGATAAGGATCCGAAGTCCGAGGGTGTCATGACCTATGACGAGTACATGGCAGCTGAGGTTGACGACGAGGTCGTCATCGAGGCCTATGTCCAGGCAAAGCAGTCCTGGTGGAATGACTCCGTCACCGTATACGCGGCTGACATGGATGGCGCTTACTTTATCTACAACATGGCTTGCTCCGAGGAGGACAACGAGCTTCTCGTTCCCGGCACCAAGATCAAGGTAACCGGCTACAAGACCGAGTGGAGCGGCGAGATTGAGATCGCGGATGCCACCTTCGAGATCGTCGAGGCAGAGCCGTACATCGCAGAGCCTGAGGATGTCACCATTCTCCTTGGCACCGACGCGATGGCAAAGAAGATGAACCGTTTGGTCTGCTTCTCCGGCATGACCGTCGAGGAGATCGGCGAGGATGGCGCAGCCTTCCTGTACAATTGGGACGGCTCCGGCGAAGAGGGCAACGACCTGTATTTCAACGTATCCAAGGATGGCGAGACCTACAACTTCACCGTAGAGTCCTATCTGTGTGACGCCGAGAGCGATGTCTACAAGGCAGTCAAGGAGCTGCAGGTCGGCGATGTCATCGACCTTCAGGGCTTCCTGTACTGGTACGAGGGTATCAACCCGCACATCACCGCTGTCTGCCCGCACATGGACGAGATGGCTGAGGAGGAGATGGCCGAGGAGAAATCCGAGGGCGTCATGACCTATGACGAGTACATGGCAGCTGCGATCGACGACGAGGTCGTCATCGAGGCTTATGTCCAGGCAAAGCAGTCCTGGTGGAATGACTCCGTCACCGTATACGCGGCTGACCACGACGGCGCATATTTCATCTACAACATGGCTTGCTCCGAGGAGGAGAACGAGCTCCTCGTTCCCGGCGCCAAGATCAAAGTCACCGGCTACAAGGCTGAGTGGAGCGGCGAGATCGAGATCGCAGACGCTACCTTCGAGGTCGTAACCGGCGCAAAGCCTTACATCGCTGAGGCAGTCGACGTCACCGAGCTTCTGGGCACCGATGAGCTCGTCGACTATCAGAACCAGTTCGTATGCTTTAAGGGCATGACCGTCGAGGAGATCGGCGACGGCCAGGCGTTCCTGTACAATTGGGACGGCTCCGGCGAAGAGGGCAACGACCTGTATTTCAACGTATCCGTAAACGGCGAGACCTACAATTTCACCGTTGAGTCCTATCTGTGCGACGCTGACAGCGATGTCTACAAGGCAGTCAAGGAGCTTAAGGTCGGCGATGTTATCGACCTCGAGGGCTTCCTGTACTGGTATGAGGGTGCAAACCCGCACATCACCTCTGTCATGGCTGCAGAGTAAACGGGAGATTTATGAAAGGAACCTATCGCACCAGACAAAAAGAAGAGCTGGCAGAGTACCTGAAAAGTACAAAGGGGAAGCACATTACGGCTGGCGACATTGTGATGCATTTCCAGTCACAGGGGAAAAACATCGGCACCGCCACCGTCTACCGGCAGCTCGACCGGATGGTGGAGGAGGGCCTGGTCACCAAGTACAATATCGATGAAAACACCAGCGCATGCTATGAATTCATCGACCCCGCCAACAACTGCCATCACCCTGTCTGCTACCATTGCAAATGTGAAAAATGCGGAAAACTGTTCCACCTGGAGTGCGTGGAGCTGACCCACCTCCGTGAGCATATGGAGGAGGAGCACGGCTTCTGGATCGACCCAGCAAGGACCGTCATCTACGGCCTCTGCGCAGACTGCCAGACGGAGAACGCCGCAGGAGACAAACAGGGACAGGCAGAAGAGCAGTAAGTAAAAAGAACAGTAAGTAAAAAGAAGTAAAAAGAAGTGAGAAGACGGTGAAAGAATGACGACCGAAGATCCGAATACAAAGGAGATCTTTGGCAATCAGGCTTTCACCGCCTTTTTTTGATTCTTAAATGTATGATTACACAAACATAAGATTGTGCAATAAGCATAAAAAATAGCACAATAAATCTTGAAACATCGTAAAATATGCGATATTATCATATAGAAAGACCCAAATTCAGGACTGTTTGAGACCCAATAGCTGTTGGGATTTCTCAAGCTATTTTTAAAACAGTCCTGTCTTAAGAGGCTTGAAAATCAAAATGCATAAGTACAGGAGGTTGGAGCATGAAAGTTGGGTGTGTAACAGAGATCAAAAACAATGAATTCCGTGTTGGCATGACACCGGACAATGTCAAGGCATACGTAGCGGCCGGACATGAAGTTCTGATTCAAAAGGGCGCCGGCATCGGCTCCGGCTTCACGGATGACGAGTATGTCGCGGCTGGCGCTGTGATGTGTGACACGGCGAAGGAGGTATGGGACGGCTGCGAGATGATGATCAAGGTCAAGGAGCCGCTGGAGGAAGAGTATCCGCTGTTCCATGAGGGCCTGATCCTGTACACCTACCTGCACCTGGCAGCGGACAAACCGCAGACCGATGCCCTGCTGGCGGGCAAGGTCAAGGGTGTAGACTATGAGACCCTGATCGAGCGTGACGGCAGCATTCCGCTTCTGGCGCCGATGAGCCAGATCGCAGGCCGTCTGAGCATCCAGGAAGGTGCCAAGTACCTGGAGAAGAGATTCGGCGGCGAGGGCGTCCTTCTGGCCGGTGTCCCCGGAACTCCGAAGGCAAACGTCGTTATCCTCGGCGGCGGCAATGTCGGTACCAATGCCTGCAAGATTGCAGTCGGCATGGGTGCAAACGTCACGATCCTCGATATCAACCTGAAGAGACTTGCCTTTTTGGATGACCTGTTTGGAGCACGTGTCCAGACCCTCGTCTCCACCGATGCGAATATTGAAAAGAGCGTAAAGGATGCCGATCTCGTCATCGGCTGCGTCCTGATCCCGGGCAAGACCGCTCCGAAGATTTTCAAGGAGAAATATCTGAAAGAGATGCGTCCGGGCGCTGTCTTCGTCGATGTTGCGGTCGACCAGGGCGGCTGCGGCGAGACCACCAAGGTCACCTACCACGACGACCCGATCTTCATCAAGGACGGCATTGTCCACTACTGCGTAGGCAATATGCCCGGCGCGGTACCGCGTACCTCAACCATCGCCCTGACGAACGCCACCGTATTCTACGGTCTGCAGATTGCCAACAAGGGCCTGGAGCAGGCCTGCCGCGATAATGATGTCATCTACTCCGGCATCAATACGTACGACGGCAAGATCACCTGCAAGAACGTCGCAGACAGCTTCGACTGCTACGAGTACTACGATATCA